>NCJR01000003.1 GCA_002282555.1 Rhodobacterales bacterium 34-62-10 | reverse complement strand
CGCGGGCGCGGGTGAGGGTGACGCCTTGGCGCAGGGTGAAGCGCCAGCCTGCTTCGGGCCCGTCCAGCGGGGTCCATGCGGTTGCCAGCGAGGGTTCGATGCTCATGTCCTTGTCGCGGCGCACCAGACCTTCATAGACGTTGTTCAGGAAGGATGTGACCGGGGCGACGTTGGCGGCATGGGGGTCCATCGTCTGCGGGTCGGTGGTGCTGGCCCAGCGGAAGGTTTCGGCCTGCGTGACCGAGGCAAGGCCCATGGCGCAAACGGCTGTGGCGGTCAGGAGTCTGGAGTGTGGGGTCATCATGGGGTTTCCCTTTCGTGCACCGGCGATTCCGGCCATTTGCAGACTGTAGGTTCTGAAAATCATGCGAAGAAATCGGACAGGGCACAAGCCCCGAAAGGCGCGTGACGCGGCGATACCCGCGCGACAGACATGTCAGCATTTGAATACAATGGCGCCAGAGAGTAGGGTTGCGGCGGATATTCCGCGATGTGACGCCATGAGCATGCCCGATCCAGACCGCACCCCCCCTCGCAGATCCCGTGGCCGTCCCCGCGGGTTCGAGCCGCATGAGGCGTTGGATGCGGCGGTGCGGGTGTTCTGGGCCGAGGGGTATGAGGGGGCGTCGGTCAATCGTCTGAGCCGGGGGATGCGGATGCCCAAAGCCAGCCTGTATCAGGCGTTCGGCGACAAGGAGGGGCTGTTTCTGGCCGCTGTCCACCACTATGGCGACACGCGTCTGGTGCCTGTGGCGCAGGCCATTGGTCCGAACGGAAGCCTGCATGATGATCTGTGCGCGTTCTACGAGGCGGCGGTCAGATTGGGCACGGCGGACCCGGCCACACCGGGCTGCCTGATTTCCTGTGTTCTGGCCGAGGTTGCGGGCACCAACCCGCGGTTTCGCGCAGAATTGGGTGCAAGGTTCACCGCGCTGGAGACGCGTCTGCACAGCCGGCTGCTGGCTGGACGATCCGAGGTGATCGGTGACAGCGACCCTGCGGTTCTGGCGGTGATGCTGGCGTCGGTCGCGCGGGGCATGATGGTGCGAGCCCGCGCCGGGGCGGATCGCGACATGTTGCAGGCGGTGGGGCGTGCGACGGTCGATCTGATCAGCCGCTGAACGCAATCATCCAGCGCCGCCCTTGCAGCGAAAGGGGCGGGGTTCGCAGGAAATGGCGCGCCGGATCAAGAATGTTGCGGTGATCAATGGTCAGGCCGCTGCGCGACAGCGGCGCGCGCCCGCACAAAAGCCAGCGGCGCGCGGCCAGAGGTGGCGGCCGGATGTCACGGCCGGATGTCACGGCCAGACATCACGGTCAGAGCGGATCATCCGTCACAAGGCGCATGCCCAGATGGGCGGGCGGGGTGCCCATGGCGCAACCGCCACGGGCCGCGTCGCGCACCAGATAGGGCATCGCGGCAACATGTTCACCGGCGACAAAGAAAGCGGGGCAACGGTCGGGGTCCATGCCTTCGGCGACCCCGGCATAACAGTCTTGCGTCCATTCCCAGACGCTTCCGTCCAGATCGGCGATCCCGTCGGGAGAGGTCGAAAAACCGCCCTGCTGTTTCAGGATACGCGGGGCCAGACCTTCGGTCAGATAGCTTGACGCCCATGTCAGCGCAGGATCGGTGAACAGGGGGTCTTGTTTGGCAGGCAGCACCGGGGCTGCCAGCGCGTCCCATTCCGCAAGGGTCGGCAGGCGGAATGTGTGGCCGGTTTTACGGTTGATCCATGCGACATAGTCCTGCGCGTCCTGATAATTGAGGCCGGTGGCCGGTGTCGTGGCCGGATCAAGATGCGCGGGGGCGCGCAGGTCCAGTTGGCAGGCGTTCTGCGCGGCGCAGCGGTTCCAGTCGGCAATCGTCACCTCATGGCGCTGCACGAAGATCGCGTGGTCCTGGGCGATCGCCACAGGCCGGTCGGTCATCACGGGCAGAAAGGCGGGATCGGGGCCGCGCGGTGCAAGCACGGCCCCGACAAGGATGACCGCCGGCACCAGACCCAGAGCCACAAGACGCAGCGGTGTTCTGCGAGAGAGCGGGGGATGGGCGGCGAGGGCGGTCATCTTGGTGTCCTTTCAGGTCAGGTCAAAGGGCGGATCACGTTGCGAGGGCGCGGGGTGGCACGACCTGTTCCATCAGGTCATTGTCCCACTCGCCCTCGACCACGAAATGTGCGGTGGCACCCAGAAGGGCCGCTTCGATCAGGTTGTGGTTCACATAGGCGTAAACGCCCGGCTGTTCGAAGGTATACATCGCGGCCATCGCGGTGCCGCCGCGCACGAACCATGTTTCAAGCCCGGTCAGGGGGGCATCGCTGAAGGATGTCTCCCACACGAAGTCGCCGTGACCGCCGATCAGGTGGGGCCGCGAGTCGCGGTTGGCCTGATTGTGGATCATCAGCACGGTCTCGCCCACCTTGAACTTCATCGCGTTCTCGCCGGTGATGGCCCCTACCGCGCCGTTGAAGACGCTGTGGGTCGGGGTCAGGGTGCGCATCGCATCAAGGCTGTCGGCATAGTCGTCGCCTGCCGCCTCGTAGGTTCTGTAGTCGCCGTTTTCGTCTTTCGGCAGGTAGTAGTCCTGTTCGCCGATATAGGCGATCTTGTCATATGTCAGCGGGTTGCCGTCGCGGTCCTTGAGCCCGTCGCGCGGCAGCACCATGACCGCGCCGTTCATGCCGTGGGTGACGTGATAGGGGATCATCGCCCCGCCCGGCGCGCAGTGATAGGTGAAGCAACCGGCTTTCGTCGCCTTCCAGCGCAGGACACATTCCTCGCCGGGATAGACATGGGTCAGGCCACCGCCGCCCAAGGCGCCCGTTGCGGCGTGGAAGTCGATGTTATGCTCCATCATGCTGTCGGTGGGGTTGCGCAGGGTCAGTTCGACCATGTCCCCCTGGTGGCAGATGATCAGCGGACCGGGGACCGAGCCGTTATAGGTCAGCGCCCAGATGCTGGCACCGGTGTCTTCGTCCACGACCATCAGACGCTCGGTGGTTTCGAGCATGACTTCGATGATCTTGGGCCCGCCCGTGGCGATCTGTTCGTGTTCGGGCGCATAGGGGGGCGCCACCATCTCTTGGCGGACGCGGGTATAGCCGGACAGGTCGGCGGGTTTGGCCGTGGTTTCGGCGGCTTTGTCGGCAGAGGCTTTGTAGAGCCGGGCCGAGGTGCGGTTGGCAATGTCCAGCTTGGGTGCGCGCGGCACGGCCATTGCGCTGGCGCCGGTCAATGCGGCGGCCCCTGCAAGGACGGACCCGCGCAGGACGTTGCGGCGGCTGGTTTTCAAAAGGCCCGGATTGATGAACGTGGCCATGGTGGTCTCCATGAGGTTTGAAAAAGGGTGGCGGGCATCATGCCCGCGCACCAAAAAAACGGGTCAGAGGTTGGAGAGTTGAGCGTCGAAGCGTTCCTTGGCTTTCTTGGGAACGCGGCCTTCAAAGAATGTGGCGGGGACTTCGCCCACGTCACCGACTTCGACCGTCATGACCATGCCCATCGCGTAATGCGGTTTGCAGATCACGGCATAAAGCCCTTCCACGTCGAAGGTGACTTCGACCTGCTGGTTGATCTTGCCTTCAAAGCCTGTCGCCCCTGCGGGCATCATGCCATCCACCGTTTCGGCGTTGTGGCTTTTGTCCGTCGGCACGAAGATCACGGTATCGCCGGGGGCGACCTGAAGGAACGCAGGTTCAAAGACCATGCGTTCACCGTCGCTGCCCTTGTTGAGCATTTTGACCTCGTGGGTTTCGGCGAAGGCTGCCCCCCCGAGAGAGACCGAGAGAGCGAGGGCGGAGGCGAGTGTCTTGAACATCATCTTATCCTTTCATGTTCGGTTGGGATTGATGATAAAGGTTTCCGACATCCGGACTTTGTGCGGGGACAATAAAAACCAGCTGTTTTTCTTGATCTGAATCAAGACAGGCAGGGGATGACATGACAAGGACGGCGCGATGAAATATGCCAAACGCCCCAAGCCGCAGTTGCGACTGGACGAGAGTTTGCTGCTGCATCTGCCGCCGTTCTCGCAGCTTGAGACGCGCCAGATCCGCGAGATTCTGGATCAGGCCAGTGCGCGTCGCTATGACCTTGGCACCGCGATTTTCGAGGAAGGCCATGAGGCCGAGCGGTTCTTCATGCTGCTGGACGGCTATATCCGGGTGGTGCGGATCACGCCGCAGGGCGAGCAGGTGATCGCGCTGCATATTCCCAGCGGGCAGTTGTTCGGCATCGCACGCGCGCTGGGGCGCGAAACCTATCCCGCGACGGCGATCACGGCGGCGGAATCGCTGGCGCTGTCATGGCCGACGCGGTTGTGGGATCAGTTCGTGGCCGATTATCCTGGTTTCGCCACCGAGACCTACAAGACCGTGGGCCAGCGGATCGGCGAGATGAACACCCGCATCATGGAGATGGCGACGTTACAGGTGGAGCAACGGGTGGCCAATGCGCTGCTGCGGCTGATCAACCAGACCGGGCGCAAGGTGGCGGGCGGGATCGAGATCGATTTTCCGATCACCCGTCAGGATCTGTCGGAAATGACCGGCACCACGCTGCATACCGTCAGCCGGATGCTGAGCGCGTGGGAAAAGCAGGGGTTGGTGACAAGCCAGCGCAAGCGGATCACGGTCTGCGATCCACACCAGCTTGTGGTTATGTCATCGGCAACGGTGTGACCGCCAGCAACAGCTCGCGGGTGAACCTGTCCACATCCAGACCGTATTCGGCGCAGGCGTCCATCACCGTGTGAAACGGGCTGACCAGACAGCCGACGCATAACATCCGGTGCCGGATGAACACCGGAATGGTTTCGGGCCATGTCGCCATCAGGTCCTGGAGCGGCAGGTCGGGGTCATCAAGGCGTTCTGCTTTCATGGTGTCCTCACTTCCTGACGTCCAGATTAGCCAAGGAACTGCGCCAAACGTTGTGCTGGCGCAAACTGCGATCCGTTGAGGCCTTTAGAAGCGGTTGCATCCACCTTTCAACGGAGGCCGCAATATGGCTGAATTCCTTACGAAATCGCGGGCGCGCAACATCTTTTACGGGGGATCGATCTTTTTTGTCGTGATCTTCGTGGGGATGACCGTCCATTCACACAAATATGTGGTCGAGGTGTCGACGGCAGGAATGCCGCTGAGTGAAGCGGTGATTCACGGCAAGCATATCTGGGAGGAAAACTCCTGCATCAACTGTCACAGCCTGCATGGGGAGGGTGCGTATTTCGCGCCCGAGCTTGGCAATGTCATGACGCGTTGGGGCGTGCAGGACTACCCCGAGGATGCGTTCGAGACGCTGAAGGCGTGGATGGAAGGCCAGCCGAGCGGGATCGAGGGTCGCCGCCAGATGCCCCGTTACGAGCTGACAGATGAAGACATTCGCGGCCTCGCGGAATTCCTGCGGTGGGCCGATCAGACAGACACGCAGGGCTGGCCGCCCAATGACGCAGGTTGAGGGAGCAATCAGATGAAATACCAATCTCAAAAAGTGGCGCTTTACTATTTTCTGGCGGCGATGGCGCTGTTCGGCATTCAGGTGCTGGGCGGGCTGCTGGCGGGGTGGATCTATGTCTCGCCGAATTTCCTGTCGGAAATCCTGCCTTTCAACATCATCCGCATGATCCACACCAATGCCCTGATCGTCTGGCTGCTGCTGGGCTTTTTCGGCGCGGCCTATTTCCTGATCCCCGAGGAATCCGAGCGTGAAATCTGGTCGCCGAAGCTGGCTTATCTTCAGTTGATCATCCTTGTGGTGGGCACGCTGGGGGCTGTCGGGTCTTATCTTGTGGGTATCCATGGCGGGCGCGAGTTTCTGGAGCAACCCTTGTGGGTCAAGTTCGGGATCCTTGTCGCGGCGCTGATCTTTCTGCTGAACATCTCGATGACCGTGCTGGCGGGCAAGAAAACCGCGATCACCAATGTGCTGCTGATGGGCATGTGGTTGCTGTCGCTGCTGTGGATTTTCGCCTTCATCAACCCGGACAACCTGAGCCTTGATAAAATGTACTGGTGGTTCGTCGTGCACCTGTGGGTCGAGGCGACGTGGGAGCTGGTGATGGCGGCGATCCTTGCGTTTCTGCTGCTCAAGCTGACGGGGGTGGACCGGGAAGTCGTGGAGAAGTGGCTATATGTCATCGTCGCCACGGCGCTGTTTTCGGGCATCCTTGGCACCGGGCACCATTTCTACTGGATCGGATTGCCGGGCTATTGGCAGTGGATCGGGTCGATCTTTTCCACCTTCGAGGTGATCCCCTTCTTCCTGATGATGTCCTTTGCCTTTGTCATGGTGTGGAAAGGGCGCAAGAACCATCCCAACAAGGCCGCCCTTCTGTGGTCGCTGGGGTCATCGACCGTGGCGTTCTTCGGGGCGGGGGTCTGGGGCTTTCTGCATACGCTGCACGGGGTGAACTTCTACAGTCACGGCACGCAGATCACCGCAGCCCATGGCCACCTGGCCTTTTACGGGGCCTATGTCGCGCTGAACCTTGCGATCTTTACCTATGCGATGCCGATGCTGCGGGGACGTGCGCCGTATAATCAGGTGCTGAACATGGCGTCTTTCTGGCTGATGACCGGGGGCATGGCGTTCATGACCTTTGTGCTGACCTTCGCGGGCACGATCCAGACGCATATGCAGCGTGTCGTGGGCGACTACTACATGCAGGTGCAGGACAGCCTGTCGATCTTTTACCTGATGCGGTTTGGCGCGGGGTTGGCGGTCGTGATCGGGGCCTTGCTGTTTATCTATTCCATGCTGGTGGTCCGTCGGACCGAGGTGATCGCCCCCGGTCCTGCCACCGCCGTTCCGGGAGAATGACCGATGAATATTGCAACAACACCCACCCTGCCCTTCTATCAGGCCACCGGGCGCGAAATCGCCCTGTTCGAGACGGCCTATGCCCATGGTTTGCCCCTTCTGTTGAAGGGGCCGACCGGCTGCGGCAAGACGCGGTTTGTCGAACATATGGCGGCGCGTCTGGGCAAGCCGCTGTATACCGTGGCCTGTCATGACGATCTGTCCGCCGCCGACCTGATCGGGCGTTATCTGCTGAAAGGCGGCGAGACGGTCTGGGTTGACGGCCCCCTGACCCGCGCGGTGCGCGAGGGGGGGATTTGCTATCTGGACGAGGTGGTCGAGGCGCGCAAGGATGTGACCGTGGTCTTGCATCCGCTGACCGACACGCGGCGCACGCTGATGATCGACCGGACCGGGGAAGAGCTGGTCGCGCCCAAGGGCTTCATGCTGGTGGCCAGCTATAACCCCGGCTATCAGAACGTGCTGAAACGGATGAAGCCATCCACCCGGCAGCGGTTCCTGTCGGTGTCGTTCGATTTCCCGGATGCCCAGACCGAAATGCTGGTCGTGGCGCGGGAAAGCGGGCTGGATGCGGCGCGCGTGGCGCCGCTGGTGCGGCTGGCGGGGCATATCCGCAAACTGTCGGGCATGGATCTGGAGGAAGGGGTGTCCACGCGGCTGCTGATCTATGCGGCGACCTTGATGGCGCATGGCATGGGGGTCGAGCAGGCGCTGGAAGCGGCCATCATCGACCCGCTGACCGACGAGCCGGATGTGCAGCAGGCGCTGCGCGATCTGATCGCCACGATCTATGGATAGGGGCCATGCATCTTCTTGATCTGATGGACCCCGAGGAGACGGTCGGCAACCTGTGGCATGACATGGCCAGCCGGATCGGGGCCGAGGTGACCTATCCCGACGCGGCCGTTGCGCTGGCATCGGTGCGGCAAAGCCTTGCCGTGCTGTTTCGCGCAATGGGCGGGGCGGCGGGAGTGGAGCTGTCCGAGGCGGCCCCGACGCTGGCGCGGCACCGTCGCCCGTTGCGCCGCAGGTTGGGGGCCGAGCGGGACCGGGAATGGGTGGCCAGCTTTGACGGGGAACGGCTGTGCCTGCCGCCGTTTTTCGCGGCCTTTCCCGATGCGGATCTGAACCGGGCCGCGTATTTCTGGCTGACCGCGATGGCGGCCAAGGCTGCGCCTGATCTGACGGATTTGCCGGATGCGGGGCCGGGGTGGGATTGCGCCCAGATCCGAGCCAATGCCGCGGCATCGGATGCGGTCTATGCCGCCTGCCCCGGCCTGCGCGCGCCTTATGCGGCGATGGCGGATCTGTGCCTGGCGGCGCGGCCTGATCTGTTCCGGCCAGCGCATGAGGCGCGGCTGGAACAGGCGATCCGCGACCAGCTTGGCGGGCAGGCCATGACCGTGACCGCCGCGCCCGAGGTGAAGGGGCATCTGCCCTTTGCGCCCGTCCCGATCTGGTTGCGCTTTGGACGCGCAGGCGCGGGTGCGGCGGCTGGAGAGGAGCAGGAGGATCACACCGCCCCCGCGCCCGATGCGGCGCAGACGACCAGTCGCAAGCTGGGACAGCGCAAGGATCAGGATCAGCACAATCGCAAGGACAGTTTCATCATCCACCGGTTCGAATCGATCCTGTCATGGGTGGAATCGCTGAACATCAACCGCAGCATCGTGGATGATGACGACGAGAATGCCCAGAAAGCCGCCGAGGATCAGGACGAGATCGTGCTGTCGAAACAGGACCGCAAGACCGCGACACGGCTGCGGCTGCATCTGGACCTGTCGCCCTCGGACGCGGATCACGAGGCGCTGGCGGGGGTGCATACCTATCCTGAATGGAACTATCGGTCGCGCAGCTATATGCCCGACCATTGCCGCGTGCTTGAGGTGGATGCCTGTCCCGATGGCACGCCCTTTGTGCCGGATGCCCGCCGGATGCGCGAGGTGCGCCGCCAGTTCGAGGCGCTGCGCCCGCGCCGTGTCCTGCAACCGCGTCAGATCGACGGGCCGGAGCTTGATCTGGACGCGCTGCTGACGGCGCGGGCGGATCAGGCGGCGACGGGGCGCGGGTCCGACCGGATCTGGCAATCCAGCCGCCAGATCGAGCGTGACCTGTCGGTGGCCTTTCTGATCGACACGTCGCGGTCGACCGAGGCCGCCATCGGCGACACCTGCGTGATCGACGTGGCGCGCGAGGCGATGGCGGCGCTGGCGGGCGGGATCGACGCGGCGGGTGACCGTCTGGGCGTCTGGGGGTTTTCATCGCTGCGCCGGGACCGGGTGTTCCTGACCCGGTGCAAGGATTTCACTGATCCGATGTCACCCGGTATCATCGCCAATATCGGCGCGCTGAAGCCGGGGCATTACACCCGCCTTGGTGCCGCGATCCGCCATGTCAGCGCGCAACTGGCCGAGGAGCCGAGCCTGCGCAAGCTGCTGATCGTGCTGACCGATGGCAAGCCCAACGATCTGGACCATTACGAGGGCCAGCACGGGATCGAGGACAGCCACAAGGCCGTGCGCGAGGCGCGCATCAGCGGCCAAAGCCTGCACGGGATCGTCATCGACGCCGATGGGCAGGACTGGTTCGCGCGCATCTTTGGCCGTGGCGGGTTCACCCTTCTGCCTGACCCGGAACGCCTGACGCGGGCGCTTCCTGATATCTATCGCACCCTATCACAGGAGAACTGACATGCGTGTTCTGAGCTTTTTCTGCGCCGTTCTGGTCGCGTCCCCCGTCCTTGCCGATGGTTTTGACCGTCCCATCCCGCAGGCGCAATCGGCCACGGCGGAGTTCTGGTTTGCCGTGGGCAGCCTTGGCTTGATCGCGGCGCTGGCCTTTGTGCAATGGCTGGTGGCACGGCGATGAGTAGCGGCGGCTGGTCGGCCGCGACGATCGCGGTCGTGCTGTATCCGTTCGGGGCCGGGGCTGCGGCGGTGAATGTGTTTTTCGCATCATTGATCTTCAGCTGGATCGGCGGTCCCGTGACCTCGACCGGGTGGTCGATCGGTCTGGGCTGTTTGATCGGTGCCCCGGCCACATGGTATTTTGCACGCCATATCCGGCATCTGATGGATGTCGCGGATGCGGGCGAAGAAAAGCAGACAGGAGCCTGACATGGCACAATCTTCGGCAGAACAGATGCGCGCATGGCAGGGGCCTGCGGTTTTCAGCTTCGGGTTCCGGCCGTTCTTTCTGGGCGGGGCGGCATGGGTAAGCATCGCGATGGTGCTGTGGCTGGCGGCGCTGACGGGGCTGATCAGCCTGCCGACGCGGTTCGATCCGGTGTCATGGCATGCGCATGAATTCCTGTTCGGGTATCTGGGGGCGGTGCTGGCCGGGTTCCTGCTGACTGCCGTGCCGAACTGGACCGGGCGGCTGCCGATGGTGGGCTGGCGTCTGGCGGCGCTGTTCGGGTTATGGGTGGCGGGGCGGATTGCGGTGCTGTTCTCGGCAGCGGTGCCGCCGGCTGTGGCGGCGGCTGTCGATCTGGCGTTTCCGCTGGCGCTGGGTCTGCTGATCCTGCGCGAGATCGTGGCGGGGCGGAACTGGCACAACCTGATCGTGCTGGCACTGCTGGCGGTCTTTACGCTGGCCAATGCGGTGTTTCATATGGAAGCGATGGTCGGGGATTATGCAGCACAGGGATACGGGCTGCGGCTGGGGCTGGCGACGGGGGTGATGATGATTGCCGTGATCGGCGGGCGGATCATCCCGTCCTTTACCCGCAACTGGCTGGCGCGCACCGCCAAGACCGCGCGGCCTGCGCCGCCGATGCAGCGCTTTGACAAGGCGGTGCTGCTGGTCAGTCTGGTGATCCTGTTGCTGTGGGTGATGCAGCCCGTGGCATGGCTGACGGGGTGGGCGCTGATCGTGCTGGGGCTGCTTCATCTGGTGCGGCTGGCGCGTTGGCAGGGGCAGCATACCGGGGCCGAGCCGCTGGTCTGGGTGCTGCATCTGGCCTATGCGTTCATCCCGCTGGGTGCGCTGGTGCTGGGGCTGGTGCAGGTGACGGGCGGGGCCGCAACTGCCGCCGCGCAGCATATCTGGATGACCGGGGCGATCGGGGCGATGACGCTGGCCGTGATGACCCGCGCGACGCTGGGCCATACCGGGCAGGCGTTGACGGCAAACCGGGGGACGGTGGTGATTTATCTATGCCTGTTCGGGGCGGTGGCGGCGCGGTTCGCGGCGGGGACGATCCCTGATCTGAACCATGTGGCGGGTATCCTGTGGCTGGCGGCCTTTGGCGGGTTCGTGCTGGTTTACGGCCCGCTGCTGCTGCGCCCCAGACCGGAGGGGCGGGGATGAGCTGGGCCGGGTTCGCCGCGGTTTTCGCCGCGTTCTTTCTGACGCATTCGATCCCGGTGCGGCCTGCGATCAAGGCGCGTCTGACGGCGCGGCTGGGGGCGCGCGGCTTTGGCATCCTCTATTCGTTGCTGTCGCTGGCGATGCTGACGCTGTTGATCTGGGCGGCGGGGCGCGCGCCATATGTAGAGCTGTGGCCGCAGATGCCGTGGCATCGCCATGTGGTGCAACTGGGGATGCTGGCGGTCTGCCTGATCCTTGGGTTCAGCATCGGGCGGCCCAATCCCCTGTCCTTTGGCGGGGCGCGCAATGACAGCTTTGATCCGGCGCGGCCCGGCATCGTGGGCTGGGTGCGGCATCCGATCCTGCTGGCGCTGGCGCTGTGGGCGGGGCTGCATCTGCTGCCGAACGGTGATCTGGCGCATGTGATCCTGTTCGGCGTGCTTGGCGCGTTTGCCGTGGCGGGCGGGCGGTTGATCGACCGGCGCCGGCAGCGCGAGATGGGACTTGCCCGGTGGCAGGCGTTGCGACAGGCCATTGCCACGGCGCCACGCTTTGGCGCGACAGCCACGCCTGCCGCGATCCTGATCCGGCTTGGCCTTGGGGTGGCGCTGTTCGCGGTCCTGCTCTGGGCGCATCCCGCCGTGATCGGCGTATCGGCCCTGTAACCTGCGGACCCGGTGGTCTGGCGGATTTCTGCTTGCCGCGTGGTGGTGTCTTGCGCCAATAATGGCGCTTACGGCGTGATACGCCTGTTCCCAAATGCGTGACCCCGCTACCAAAAGCCCCATCCCGAGAGGAGAGACGGGACGCACCGGGTGAAACGCCTGTTCATGGAGGAGACAAGATGACCGATTTTCGTGCCCGCGGGCGACGCATTCTATTCGCACCCCTCACCATTGCCGCAATCGGGCTTGGCGCGACCGCGCATGCCCAGGAATTGTCGATTGCGACGGGTGGCACCGGGGGGGTCTATTATCCCTATGGCGGTGGTCTGGCCGAGGTGATCAGCAACCATATCGATGGCTATACGGCAAGTGTCGAGGTGACGGGTGCGTCGGTCGAGAACATGGCCCTGATCCAGCGGGGCGACAGCGATATCGCGCTGGCGCTGGCCGATACGGTCTATCAGGCCTATACCGGCACCGGCGCCTTCGAGGGCAAGCAGGTCGCTGAGGCCCGCGCGCTGGCCTCGATCTATCCGAATGCCGTGCAGCTTGTAAGCCTGGCCGATAGCGGGATCACCAGCCTTGCGGATCTGCGCGGCAAGCGCGTGTCCGTCGGTGCGCCGGGGTCGGGCACCGAACTCAGCGCGCAGATCATTCTGGCGGCCAATGGCATCACCTATGACGATTTCGAGCCGCAGCGCCTGAACTTCAACGAGACCGCCGATGCGATCCGTGATGGCGACATCGTGGCCGGGTTCTGGAGCGTGGGGCCGCCCACATCGTCGATCATGAACCTGGCCGCCACGCGCGAGATCAGTGTGATTGGTCTGAGCGATGCGGAAATCGCAGCGGCCCGCGAAGCCGAGCCGACCTTTGCGCCCTATACGCTGAAGGCGGGGATGTATGATGGCATGACCGATCCGGTGCAGACCATCTCGACGCCGAACGTGCTGGTCGTGCATGCCGATATGGACGAGGAGCTGGCCTATAACATCACCAAGGCGATGTATGAGAACGTGGCCGAGCTGATCGCGATCCATCCGGCGGCCAATGACACCACGATCGAGTTCTCGGTCGCCTCGACCCCGATCCCCTTCCACCCCGGCGCGCTGCGCTATCTGGAAGAAGTGGGCGCGGCGGTGCAGGATCACCAGCGGCCGTGACCTTGCTGCGTGAAGGGCGGTCCTTAGGGGCCGCCCTTTGTGTGTGCCTGATGCTGGCCGGTGCGCCCGTTTGGGCCCAAAGCGTGCTTGTCGTGGAAACCCCGGCGGGCCTGTCGATTGGCCAGATCGACTTTGCGCCCGGACAGGAAATCTGCCTGACCTGGGCCCATTCCGTGACCGGAGGCCGCGTGGCCGACTGCTTTGAAAACAGGGACGGAACCATGGTGCTGTCGCGCGCCTATCTGCATGATTTCGCGGCCGGGCTGGGCGAGGTTGCCGGGCGCGGCACCCTGCGGACGGCGGAGGGCGGCGGCTACTGGATCGACGGCATCAACGAGGCGATCCCCGGCAATGCCCTGCGTCTGAGGGTTGGCGCGCCGCGCGTCGGCCATGTCCTGAGCGATGGCGCGACAATGCTGCGCCTGAGCGCGCGCGCCGCGGGTGCCAGCGTTTTCCTGCGGCTCAGGTCGCATTCTTTCTGATGGGGCGGCGCCCCTTTTCCCTTTGGTCTTGAGCCCCGACAGGATGACATCACCATGAACGTTCCGACACCCCCGACCGCCCTACCCGAGGCCGTGCAGCCTGCCAGCCTGTCGGACGCGATCCAGCCACGCCCGATCCTGTGGCTGATCACGGCTGTCGGAATCGCCATGTCGCTGTTCCAGATGTATACGGCCGGGATCGAGCCGATGGGCCTGTTCTATCAGCGGTCGGCGCATCTGGGGTTCATCCTGTTTCTGGCCTTTCTGATCTTTCCGATCACGGGTCACACCCGCCCGCGCGGGACGATTGCCTGGCTTGTGGATGCGGCATTCCTGACGGCTGCGTTCCTGAGCGGGTTCTACATCTTCTATTTCCTTGACGACATCATCGACCGGGCGGGCTGGTGGTCGCAGACCGATATCATCATGGGGATCGTCGCCACCATCGCTGTGCTGGAGGCCAGCCGCCGGGTGGTAGGCCTTGGCATGACCATCATCGGATTGATCGCCATCGTCTATGCGCTGGCAGGTCCGCGCGGTGCGCTGCCATGGCTGGGCGACTGGATGCCCGGTATCCTGTCGCATCGCGGGGCCAGCCTGGACCGTCTGGTGGGGCAGCTTTATCTTGGGCAGGAGGGCATCTTCGGCCTGCCGCTGGGTGTGGCCGCCACCTATGTGTTCATGTTCGTGCTGTTCGGCGCCTTCCTTGAGGTGACGGGCGCGGGCAAGTTCTTCATCGATCTGGCCTTTGCCGCAACGGGGCGCAAGCCGGGCGGACCGGCCAAGGCCGCTGTCATCGCCTCGGCGGGAATGGGGTCGATCTCGGGCTCGGCCATTGCCAATGTGGTCACCACCGGGGCCTTTACCATCCCGCTGATGAAGAAGCTGGGCTACAAGCCCAAGGAGGCCGGCGGGATCGAGGCCGCCGCATCCACGGGCGGGCAGATCACGCCGCCCCTGATGGGCGCGGGTGCGTTCCTGATGTCGGAATATACCAATGTGCCTTATATCGATATCGTGCTGGTCTCGATCTTTCCGGCCATCCTTTATCTGGGGACGGTCTACCTGTTCGTGCATCTAATGGCGATGAAGCAGGGCATGACCGGCATGTCGGCGGCGGAATTGCCGGTGGTGCGCGACGTGCTCAAGGCGGGTTGGCAGTTCATCGTGCCGCTGGTGGTGTTGCTGTATCTGCTGGTCAACAACATCTCGCCCACGCGGGTGGGCTTTTGGGCGATCATCTCGGTCATCGCGGTCACCGCACTCAGGGCGGGATATGCGCTGCTGGTGTCGGACCCGAAAGAGGGCAAGCCCCTGACCATGGACCGGCTGCTTGCGTCCTGCATGAGCGGGGTGCGGCTGATGGGGCAGGCGCTGGAACTGGGCGCGCGCAATGCCGTGGCAGTCAGCGTGGCCTGTGCCGTGGCGGGTATCATCGTGGGCGTGGTCGGACTGACGGGTCTTGGCCTCAAGTTCTCGTCGATGATGATCTCGTTTTCCGGGGGCAATCTGGCGGTGGCGCTGTTTCTGGTGCTGATCGCCAGCCTGATCCTGGGTCTGGGTCTGCCGGTGACCGCCGCCTATATCGTGCTGATCATCCTTGTGGGTCCGGCGTTGAATCAGGAATTCGGCGTGCCACTGCTGATCGCGCATCTGGTGGTGTTCTGGTATTCGCAGGATAGCAACGTGACCCCGCCTGTGGCGCTGGCGGCCTTTGCCGGGGCCGCCATCTCGGGGTCGAAACCGATGGAGACCAGCCTTGTGGCGTGGAAATACGCCAAGGGTCTGTATCTGATCCCGGCCTTCATGGTCTATAACCCCGAGATCATCATGGGCGGCGAAACATGGTATGTGATCTGGACCGGGATCATCGTCGTGATCGGGCTTGTCGGACTGGTGGCCGCGCTGGAGGGTTATCTGTTCACGTGGATGGACATGGTCTCTCGGGTGATGATCGTGCCCGGCGCCATCGCCATCTTCAACCCCGACGAGGTGATCGAGGCGGTCGGCGCGGCGGTGGTCTTTGGCATCCTTGCGTGGAACTGGGCCAAGGCGCGCCGGCACAAAACCCGCCTGGATGATCCGCGCGGGCATGGGAAAGCCTGAGGAGGACGAAACGATGGCGTCGCACGACAGGAGGACAGGCTGACGGAGGTGACCGCCACTGCCACCGCGACCCGGCCCCGCGCCGAACCGGACAGGCGCATGCGGTGGCTGGTGCCGTTTCTGGCGGCCGCAGTCGCGGCGACGGTGGTCTGGTACATCAGTCAGAGCCGCGTGCAGGACGCCGCGCGCCACGATCTTGACCAGACCCTGCTGCTGACGGTGCGCGCGGTCGAGGCCGAGGTGGACCGCCTGCGCGCGCTTCCCGATATCGCGTCCGAGGATGCCCGCATCCGCATGGCTTTGGCCGGGACCGGCCCGCTGGAGGCGGCCAATGCCTATCTGGAAAGGATCGCGGCCCATGCCGATGCGGATGACCTGTTCCTGATCGATGCCAGCGGCCAGACCATCGCCGCCTCGAACTGGAACCAGCCCGGCAGTTTCGTGGGGCACAACTATGCCTTCCGCCCCTATTTCCAGCAGGCCATGGCGCAGGGGCATGGGCAATTCTATGCGATCGGTGTGACGACCGGGGTGCCGGGGTTCTTTTTGTCGACGCGGATCAGTGACGGTGACGCGGTGGGCGTTCTGGTGGTCAAGCTGAACCTGCAACCCCTTGAGGAGACGTGGCGTGCGGCCGGGGCGGATGTGGCGCTTGCGGATGGCAACGGTGTGGTGTTCCTGTCGGCGCGTCCCGCATGGCAGTATCGACCGCTATGGCGGCTGGATGCGGCGACGCTGGCCCAGATCGCGGCGACCCGCGCCTATGATGGGGTGGGGCTGGCCGCGCGCGCGCCGCTTCTGGATGCACCACCTGCGGGGGCGGATGCGGCGGGTGAGGGCTGGATGGCGCGGATCGCGCCCATGCCCGCGACCAGTTGGCAGGTCATCGCCGCCCGCGCCACCGGACCCTTGCAGCTTGTGTCGGCAGGATGGGCGGTTCTGGCCGCGCTGGTCACCCTTGGCATCGCCGCAGGGTTGAAGGCATGGGAGCAGCGCCGCCAGATCATCGCCCTGCGCCTGTCGCAATCCGAACGGCTGGAGGCGATGGTGATTGCCCGCACCACCGATCTGGCGCGCGAGGTCGAGGCCCGCCGTCAGGCCGAAGCCGGGCTGCGCGCCACGCAGGAGGCGTTGATCCACACCGAGAAGATGGCGGCGCTGGGGCGGATGTCGGCGGCGATCGTGCATGAGATCAGCCAGCCCCTGGCCGCGATGGAGGCGACGCTGGCGGCGGCGGAACTGGGGCTGGTCAAGTCCGACACGGCCACGGCAGCGCGCCTTGATACGGCGCGGGGTCTGATCCGGCGCATGCAGCGGACCACGCGGCATCTGAAAAGTTTTGGGCGCAAGGAGGCCGGGGAACTGTCTTTGGTCGACATGCGCGCGCCCATCGCCTCGGCGCTGGAGATGGTGGCGCCGCGCGCGCGGGCCAGCGGTGTGGTCCCCGAGGTGCAGTTGCCCGAACAGGCCGTGATGGTCATGGCCGGCAAGGTGCGGATCGAACAGGTGGTCGTCAATCTGCTGCTGAATGCGCTGGATGCGGTGGCGGGGCAGCCGGGTCCACAGATCACGGTCACCCTGTCCGTGCAGGGGGATCAGGCCATCGTGGTGTTGCGCGACACCGGGATCGGGATCGCCGAAGCGGATGTGCCGCGCGTGACCGAGCCGTTCTTCACCACCAAGATGACGGGCGAGGAGCTTGGTCTGGGGCTGGCGATCTGCAAGGCGATCCTTGCCGATTTCAACGGGGCGCTTGATATTGCATCCGAAGTGGGGCGCGGGACACTGGTGACGGTGCGCCTGCCCCTGGCCCCGGCGGACAAGGACCCGATGCCATGACAGCGCGCGTTCTGATCGTTGATGACGACACCGACCATCTGGCCGCGCTGTGCGATCTGATGACGGCGTCGGGCCATGAGGTGCGCGGCTGTGCCGGGGCACAGGAGGCGCTGGACAGCCTTGTGCCGGCACCCGATCTGCTGATCAGCGATCTGCGCATGCCGGGGATGGACGGGATCGGTCTGCTCAAGGAGATCAGACGCCGGGCGCTTGCCTTTCCGGTGATCCTGCTGACCGGGCATGGCGATGTGGGTCACGCGGTCGAGGCGATCCGCGCGGGGGCCGAGGATTTTCTGGAGAAACCCTACGATTCCACGCATCTTCTGGCGGTGGTGCGGCGCGCGCTGGACGCGCAGGCCGCGCGCGCCGAGGTGTCACGCTTGCAGCAGGTTCTGGCCGAACGCGACGAGGTCGGTATCCTTGGCACATCGCGGGCCATGCGCGGGTTCCGTGATCGGATCGCTGTTCTGGCGCAGGTCGATCTGGATGTGCTGATCACCGGGGAGACCGGCACCGGCAAGGAACTGGCCGCGCGTGCCATCCACGCAGGCAGCCCGCGCGCGAATGGGCCATTTGTGGCGCTGAACTGCGCCGCCCTGCCCGAGGCGCTGGCCGAGACCATCCTGTTCGGCCATGGCGCGGGCGCGGTGGCCCATGATGCCGAAGGGCGCGCGGGCAAGCTGGAGGCGGCGCATGGCGGCACCCTGATGCTGGATGAGGTCGAGACGATGCCCCCCGCGGTACAGGCCAAACTGTTGCGGGTCCTGCAGGAACGCATGTTCGAGCGGATCGGAGAGAACACGCCGCGCCCTCTGGATATCCGCATCATCGCGACCAGCAAGACGAACCTGCGCCAGAACATGGATTTTCGCGCCGACCTTTATTTCCGGCTGGCCGGGTCTGAACTGACGACACCCACGCTGCGCGAGGCGGGCGAGGATATCCCCCTGATCTTTGCCCATTACGCGCAACTGGCCGCGCGCCGGTATGGGCGGGCGGACCCCGCGCTGAGCTGGGTCTTGCGTCAGACCCTCAAGCGGCGGGCATGGCCGGGGAATGTGCGCGAGTTGAAAGCCAGCGCCGAGGCTTTTGCCCTTGGGCTGTTCGAGACCGGCGCGACCGGCAGCACCGCGCCGGGGCCCTTGACGCTGGCCCAACGCGTGGCGGAATTCGAAGCGCGCGAGATCGCGGCGGTTCTGGATGCCCATCGCGACAATACCCTGCGCGCGGCGGAAACGCTTGGGATCCCGCGCCGGACCCTGAACGACAAGATGCGGCGCTATGGGCTGTCGGCCGAGAAATAGCGGCATGGAAGCGTTTTGGACCAACCGTTCGGGCCAAACTTTGCGGCGCGTGATCAGCCCTGCTGCGGGGCCTCGCTGAGGATGGCAAGGACCTGTGCCGTGGGCGGCAGGTCCAACCCGGCCAGAACTGCGGCGACCCCTGCCCCGCCGGATTCGGTGGTGGGCAGGGCGTGGGCGGCCAGAAGGTCAGCCCCGCGACGGGCCTCCTCCTCGGACAGGGTCACGAACACATCGGCATCGCGGGCCAGACCGTTCAGCGCGATCCATGACGGGGTTTTGCAATCCAGCCGGCCCATGCACGAGGCGGGGCCGCTGGTCTCCACGACCCGACCTGCGCGGATGCTGTCGATCAGGGCCGGTGCCGCGGCGGGTTCGACGACGATGATCTGCGGACCGTCACCCCAGACAAGGCGGGCATGCGCGGCCACCGCTGCGGCCAATCCGCCGACACCGGCCTGCAACAGGATATGGCTGGGCGGGGTGTCGATCTGGGCGGCGACCTCGGCCGCCAGTTGCAGATAGCCTTCCATCACGCGGCCGGGCAGGTCGGTGTAGCCGGGCCATGAGCTGTCAGAGAGCAGGGTCCAGCCATGGGTTGCGGCGGCATCGGCGGCGGCCTTCATGCTGGCCTCGTAATCGGCACCGGCGCGGATCACCTCGGCCCCCTTGTCCTGCAGCCGTGTGGCAAAGGACGCGGGCACGGTCCGGGCCAGATAGATGACGGCGCGCGCCCCGAACAGCCGCGCACCTGCCGCCACGGACAGGCCGTGATTGCCCGCGCTGGCGGTGACATAGACGCGGTCGCGCAGCGCGCTATGCAGATCGGGGGCACCGCTGGTCGCCGCGTCATGCGCGATGGCATGGGCCGCGCCAAGCGCCTTGAAACTGCCAAGGCCCATCCGCGCCCGTTCATCCTTGAGCCAGAGCCGCGCGACCCCCAGTTCCGCCGCAAGCCCCGGTGCATCGCGCAGGGGCGTGGGCGCATGGGCCGGGCATTGCGCCAACAGGCGGGCCACGTCACCGGCATCGGCCAGGGGCAACGGCCCCGCCCCGTCCAGCCCGCGCCCGCGCCACGGATTTTGCAAGTGATCTGCCATGTTCATTCCCGTTCCGGTCACAGGCAGACTACCGCATGCGACCGGAACGGACAGGGCAAAATGACGGACCGTCCGGGATCAGAAGCTCATGACGACGGTGTCATCCGCCATGATCGCGGCGGCGGCGGCATCCGGGGCGGCAGGGGTCACGCCGTCCAGCAGGATCGTGGCATCCGCGCCCTTGCCGGGCAGATAGATCGCGCAGACCTCGACCTTGACGTTGTTTTTCTCCATCATCATCCGCATCAGACCCTGCGGGCTGGCATCGCGCGGCGGCTGACCTGCGGTGGCGGTGGCGGGCGCGTCCTTCAGGGCGATGTCACCTGCGGGACCGCAGAGCAGGATCTGCGCTGTGGCCCCCTGCTGCACGGCGTTCATGGTCAGGACCATGGCCATCAACTGGGTCTGCGGCTCGGGGGCGGTCAGGATGGTGACCAGATTGCGTGACCCATCTGCCATGACAGGCAGGGCGGTCGTCATGGACAGGACGCAGGCGATCAGAAACTTTTTCATGGTAACTCCGTAGGTTGGATTGAAGGTTGGATTGAAGGTTGGATTGATAGGCAATTGTCAGAAGATCATCGCGCGGATCAGAAGGGCCACGATCAGCAGCGTGCCGACCCCTGCCAGCCACAATCCGATGAACCACAGAGTTTTGCGCAGGGTGTCGGGCATCAGTGATACCCCCCTGCCGGGTCGACCTTGCCGCGGAACACCCAATAGGCGTAGCCGGTATAGGCAAGGATCATCGGCACCAGCACCAGCGCGCCCGCCAGCAGAAACCACAGGCTTTCATCGGGGGCCGCGGCCTCGGTGATGGTAAGGGAGGGCGGCACCATGAACGGATAGAAGCTGATCCCCAGCCCGACGAAGCTGAGCACGAACAGCGCCAGCGCCGACAGGAAGGGCCACGCGTCGCGCCCGTCCCGCAGCCCCTTGTGGAACAGATAGGCCGCAATCAGGATCAGCGCGGGCACGAAGGCCGAGAAGAGCGCATTCGGGAAGGTGAACCAGCGCTCCAGGTAGAGCGGGTTGAGGAACGGCGTGATCAGGCTGACCAGCCCCACCAGCGCCAGCGTCGCCCCGCCCAGCCACAGCGACAGGCGATGCGCCACGGTCCGCACGGGGCCTTCGGTTTTCATCACCAGCCATGTTGCGCCCAGCAGGGCATAGCCCGCGACCAGCGCCACGCCGGTCAGCATTGAGAACGGTGTCAGCCAGTCCCAGTTGCCGCCCGCATAGGCGCGCCCCTCGACCGCGATGCCTTGGACCAGCGCCCCCAGCGCCACGCCTTGGGCAAAGGTCGCAACCACGCTGCCACCGAAAAAGGACAGGTCCCACAGGAACTTGGCGCGTTTCGTGCGCCAGCGGAACTCGAACGCGACACCCCGGAACACCAGCGCCAGCAGCATCACGATGATCGGCACATAAAGTGCTGGCATGACGACGGCATAGGCCAGCGGGAACACGGCGAACAGCCCGCCACCGCCCAGCACCAGCCATGTCTCGTTGCCGTCCCAGACCGGGGCGACGGTGTTCATGGCAAGGTCCTTGTCGGCCTCGGTGCGCATCAGGGGAAACAGGATGCCGACGCCAAGGTCGAACCCGTCAAGGATGACATAGGCCAGCACCGCAAAGGCGATCAGCCCGGCCCAGATGAATGCAAGATCGAAGATCATGTCAGTTTACTCCGCCGGGATGAAATCGTCGTCGACTGCGGGCGCGGGCGTCACGCCTGCCGTGCGGATGGGACCAAGATCGCCCATCGGGGTGCCGCTGTCCGGGCGTTTGCCCATCAGACGCAGGATGTAGAAGGTCCCCGCGCCGAACAGCGTGAAGTAGATCACGATGAAGGCCATCAGCGAGGAGCCCACGGCCGCCGCCTGAACCGGGGCGACGCTGTCATTGGTGGACAAAAGGCCATAGACCGTCCAGGGCTGGCGCCCCACCTCGGTCGTGATCCAGCCCGCCAGCACCGCGACGAAACCCGCAGGTCCCATCGCGATGGCCGCGCGGTGCAGCCAGCGGCGGTCATACATCGTGCCGCGCAGCCGCAGGATCAGTGCCCAAAGGCCAAGGCCCAGCATGGCGAACCCCAGCGCCACCATCACGCGGAAGGACCAGAACACGATGCCGACAGGCGGGCGTTCATCGGCGGGAAAATCCGTAAGGCCGGGCAAGGGCGAGGTCAGATCATGGGTCAGGATCAGGGATGACAGATAGGGGATCTCGACCTTGTAATCGACCCGCTCATTCGCGGCATCGGGGATGCCGAACAGGATCAGGGGGGCGCCACCTTCGGGATGCGGCTCGAAATGCCCCTCCATTGCGGCGATCTTGGCGGGCTGATGTTCCAGCGTGTTCAGCCCGTGCAGGTCGCCTGCGAAGATCTGCAGGGGTGCCACCACGATCAGCATCCCCATCGCCATGGAAAACATCGTGCGCGCGCCGGCATGGGCGCGGTCGCGCAGCAGATGCCAGCCGCCCACGGCCCCCACGACCAGCGCGGTGGTCAGGTAAGCCGCCAGCACCATATGCACCAGCCGGTAAGGGAAGGACGGGTTGAACACGATCGCCCACCAGTCCACGGGGACGAACTGGCCCACATCGTTGATGGCATGGCCCTGCGGCGTCTGCATCCAGCTGTTGACCGACAGGATCCAGAAGGCCGATCCCAGCGTGCCGATCGCCACCATCACCGTGGCCACGAAATGCGCCCGCGCGCCGACCTTGTCGCGCCCGAACAGCATCACGCCCAGAAAGCCCGCCTCAAGGAAAAAGGCCGACAGCACCTCATAGCCCATCAAGGGCCCGATCACCGGCCCGGCCTTGTCGGAAAACACCGACCAATTGGTGCCGAACTGATAGGACATGACGATCCCCGACACGACCCCCATGCCGAAGGCCACCGCGAAGATCTTTTTCCAGTAGTTGAAGAGCGTCAGATAGACTTCCCGCCCGGTCCACAGGTGCAACCCGTTCAGCACCGCCAGATAGCTGGCCAGTCCAATCGAAAAGGCGGGGAAGATGATATGGAACGAAACGGTGAAGGCGAACTGGATCCGCGCCAGCTCGATGGCATCAAAGCCGAACATGGGCTTGCCTTTCCTATTGATATATTCTTTATGAATGAATAGCTCGGCCTTGCGACATATTCAAGTTTCAATATAGGACGAGTTGTCACACCCGACCGGAGGACGCCTTGAAGCTGACCAGCTATACCAATTATGCGCTGCGGACCCTGCAGATGGCCGCGATCCGCGCGCCGCATCTGGTGCGGATCGACGAGGTGGCGCAGGCGCATCGGATCAACCGGGCGCATCTGACCAAGATCGTGCACCAGTTGGGACAGGCCGGATATCTGGATACGGTGCGTGGTCCGCGCGGCGGTCTGCGTCTGGCGCGTCCAGCAGGCGAGATTGTGGTGGGCGATGTGGTCCGTCTGACCGAAGGGCCGCTGGATCTGGTCGAATGTTTCAACGCGACCAGCAACACCTGCAAGCTGCGGGGCGCCTGTCGGCTGTCGGCCAAACTGCACGAGGCGACGCGGGCGTTCATGGCGGTTCTGGACGATCTGACCGTGGCCGAGATCGCCGTGAACCGGGATGACCTTCTGGCGCGGCTGGGTCTGGCGGCCTGACGCGACAGGGTCTTTTCAGGTGTCATCCTTGACATGAATGCCCGGTGCTGCGGACGCCCGCTTGCCTGGAGTCATGCACTTGGGAAAGACCGGATCGGACCCTATGGATGGGTCCGCTACTGATCACGCTGGATCAGCTGTGGCTGGCGCTGATCATCGGCAAGGGTGTGTCGCTGCCCTACAATCTGCTGGTGGTGGTCGGGGTCTGGCGGTCTG
>NCJR01000414.1 GCA_002282555.1 Rhodobacterales bacterium 34-62-10 | reverse complement strand
CACCCGGTGATCTGATGTCGGAAAAACGTTCCAGCATGGCCACGACGACGATCGAGGCTTGCTCTGGTCCCATGCAGCGCTGCGCTTCTTCCCAAGCGGAAACACTGATCCCCATGGCCGGCCGTACATGACAAGCCGCGTCGAAAAGCTGGTGCCAGTGTCGAACGTCGCCCTGATAGAAAGTCTTGAGCGAGGGACAGCCGGCGATTACCAGGTGGAGTGGGATTTTCGGCACCCGCCTCGTGTCAGGCTCTTCAATGTCAGCCACGGGCTCACCCGTATCATCATCAGGCCCGCCGCCCGCCGCCCCGCCTTTTTCTAAGGCAGGTTCAAGATCTATAGTTTCTTTATTTGAATTATGATATTGACGCTCAAAATGGGCATCATTGGTGTCCATTTCTTCTGTTTCAGGGCCATCAATGGCATTACGCGCTTGGTCAAGAAGGGTCTCCAGTTCAGTTCGGAATGCCGACAGATCCTCAAACGAAAGCTTGCGGCGAAGAGCGCTGGCTGTGAGAGCGACCGTGTCGCGGAGCTGGTCCCATAGGCCAAGCCCGGGCTGGATCTCCTCGCCGAACTCCGCCAGAGCGGACAGGTCGCGACGCATAAGGCTCACCACCTCCCTCAGTCGCCGCACACGGTCCTCGGCCTCACGCACAGCCTCTGCGGCCCGTGCAATTTCCTCTGCCCGGCAATAGAGCGGTGAGAGGTCGAAGCCGAAGGCCACCCGATCTTCGCCACGCTTGCGCACATACCGCTTCCCGTTAGGGCTATCGCGTCGCATGAGCAAGCCTGCCTCTACCAACCGGGTGAGGTGACGGCGCATCGTCGAGCAAGGCATGCCGTTCAGCCGCTCGCAGATCGCCTTGTTGGATGGGAAGACGACCATTTCGGCGTTGCCGCCGAGTGCATCGTCCGGAAAGAAGCTGAGAAGTCCCTGAAGAACGGTCAGATCGCGCTCAGAAACCCCAAATGCTGCCTGCGCCTTGGACAACTCGCGGAGGAGCTCCCACTTGTTGACGGGCTTGCCTGGAACAGAGGCCTCGGGCCGCTCGATCACGCGCAGATGGGCGTGCGATATCGGCCGCATAAACGGCGAAATCGGTGTGTAATCCATGATGTCATTCACGAAGGCAAAATTTCCCTGGCCCGCGAATCGCTTTGCGCTTGCGGGAAAGGGGCCAGATCGCTACATTCAGAGGTGCGAAAACTGAAGTTTTGTAGCGGGCTGGTCCCGTGCGAAACCTAAGAAAGGTCTCGTGAAGCTTGCTTCTCGGGGCCTTTTTCTTTTCTGCCTGTCTCGTGCCTCCTTTTTGATTGTTGCTCTTCCTCAGTCTTCCGAACGCTTCCAGCGCTCGTGAAGCTCGGCGATCAGCTGCGGGGCGTTGCCCTCAAGCCAGCTGACAAAATCGCTCTCCTCGGCCTTCAACTCGAGCTTGAGTTGCTTTCCACGACGTCCGGTCGTGACAGTGGCGGCACCGACCCCCGGAATCACCGTGCCGGGTCGCCCGCGAGGGCGAGACGAGGATGTAGCCTGTTCGGGCTTCCCTGCAGCAGAAAGGACGGCCAAAAATGCATGATCGGATTTCTCGTCAATACCGCCTTGGTAGGATGTCTTGGCCTCACCCGCCAAAGCTGCAAGCAGTTCGCGATCGGCATCCGTAGCTCCCAGCAACTTCTTGAGCTCTTCCCACCTGGGCCGACCAATGCCCGGAGCGGCACCGATGGCGAGGACCAGGTCCTCCCCAACGGTGCGGACCACGCTTAACAGCTG
>NCJR01000413.1 GCA_002282555.1 Rhodobacterales bacterium 34-62-10 | reverse complement strand
TTTAAATAAAACCATCACCGTTAACACCCTTCGTCACTGGCAACAAGGTGATCCAGTGGATTGGGCCTGGGAGTCCTTTAGAACAGCTAAAGAGTTAATCGAGCAAGAACTCGAGGGTAAAGTCCAGAGAAGAGATCTCCAGGCGGTAACTGCCAGGATCACTCAGATAGCGGTGAGTGAGCAATTCTCTGGACCCATGCCGCATCCCAAGCATTTGCGGGAATATGAAAGCACCCTGCCGGGTTCTGCAGAGAGAATATTGTCTATGGCAGAGAAGACGCTTGATCATAACATAAGTGTTCGTGATCGCTCGCTTTTAGCTGAGATAGAAGATACAAAACGTGGAATGCGTTACGGTGCCACGCTATTTGGTTTATTGATCTTGTGTGGGTTCTCTTCGCTATTTGTCACAGATAGTGAACTTGTTCCGGGGCTTTTCCTAGGCGCTGCTGTCATTGGTGGTATTACGGCGTTCATAAAAGGTCGTAACGGAAATTAAGTTTGAGGCACTTTTGCGAAAACATTAGGTAAAGAAATGGCTTTTCTTTTGTAAGAGGGGAGTTGAAGAGGCTCGCTATTTTCTTGTTTGTGCCCGTCCTCCCGGTCCATCCTGTCTCCTTGCCCGACTCACAAAGGACCGCCCATATGCCCTATCTCCTCCTTCTTCTGGCTGTGGTGGCTGAGACGATTGGCACCTCGGCTTTGCAGGCGTCGCAGCAGTTCACGCGGCCATGGCCCTCGGTTCTGGTGGTGGTGGCGTATGGGATCAGTTTTTACCTGCTGGCGCAGACCTTGGCGTTCATGCCGGTGGGCGTGGTCTATGCGCTGTGGTCGGGGTTGGGGATCGTGCTGATCGCGGTGATCGGCTTTGTCGTGTTCGGGCAACGGCTGGATCTGCCCGCGGTGATCGGGATGGCGATGATCCTGGGCGGGATCGTGGTCATTCATCTGTTCTCGAAAGCCTCGCCGCATTGACGCGGCTTTCCTGAGTATTTGAAGAACGATGAAGGGGCGGGTTGCCCCCCGGTTCAGCGCCGTCAGCCCATCGCGCGCAGGCGTTTGATGAGGGACGAGGTGTCCCAGCGGCCACCGCCCATTTTCTGCACATCCTTGTAGAATTGATCGACCAAGGCGGTGACGGGCAGGCTGGCACCCGTTTCATCGGCGGTATCCAGGCAGATGACAAGGTCCTTGCGCATCCAGTCTACCGCGAAGCCATGGGTGAAGTGGTCGTCCAGCATGGTCTTGTAACGGTTGGACATTTGCCAGCTGCCTGCGGCACCCTGAGAGATGACCTCGACCACGGCGGCCCCGTCGAGGCCTGCTTTCTCGGCGAAATGCAGCGCCTCGGACAGGCCCTGGACCAGACCTGCGATGGCGATCTGGTTGCACATCTTGGTCATTTGTCCGGCACCAGATGCGCCGATGCGCCGACAGATGCGGGCATAGGCGGCGATCACGGGTTCGGCCGCGTCGTAATGCGCCTGTTCGCCGCCGCACATCACCGAGAGCACGCCGTTTTCCGCGCCCGCCTGCCCGCCCGAGACCGGCGCATCGACAAAGCCGAGGCCGCGCGTCTGGGCCGCCGCGAACATCTCACGCGTGACAGCCGCCGACACCGTCGTGTGATCGACGAAGATCGCGCCCTTTGTCATGCCGGCAAAGGCGCCATCCTCGCCGGTGCAGATGCTGCGCAGGTCATCGTCGTTGCCGACGCAGGCCATGACGAAATCGGCGCCTGTGGCGGCCTCTTTCGGGGTAAGGGCCATGGCGCC
>NCJR01000083.1 GCA_002282555.1 Rhodobacterales bacterium 34-62-10 | reverse complement strand
AAGAAAGAAACCGGCGACTTGGACGTCCTCCGCACCGTCAACCAAGGTAGGTGATAGACTAACCTCCGTCATCGCCACGCCGCCGTAAGTCACGCCGGAGATTTGATTGACTATCGTGTTGTCATAGGAGACATACACGATCACCCCCTTCGGCGTACCGACAGGGGTGTGCGTCCAGCTTAGGTTCCCGGTGCCTGTGGCGCTGGCCGAGAATGCGTCAAAGGCAATTGCCATGTCGGATTAGGCGAAAGCTGCGATCAGCGTGCCCAGCGCGGTCGAAAGCCCGGCAGTCTGCGCCTGGGTGAAGATACGATTCTCGATTACGCCGTTGACGATCTTATCCTTCAGTAGATAGCCGCCCGCATCCTTCGGGAAGTTGGTATTCACCCAGGCGCAGCAGGCCAGCATAGCTGACAGCGCCGCATCAATTTCAGCCACATAGTTAATCAGCGGGTCGTTGAACTCGTTCTTCGCGTACTCATTCAGCCCCGGCATCACCTTCGCCGCGCTCATCACATCATGCGCGGTCCGCATGTGCCGCATCAGGTTGATAATGATGTCAGAAGCGATGGGGCCAGCGTCGATCTGCGCCTTGACGGTGGGATTCTCGATTTCGACCAGCGTTTCCACGCGGCGATTGAGGTTGCGGCCCATCCAGTCGGCGGAACTGATATAGACCCGCGCCTTTTTCGAGGGCAGGCCGTGGCCATTGCCGAAGCAGACGATACGGGAATGTTCCAGGAATCGCCCGATGATGGATTTGACGCGGATATTCTCGGACAGGCCCTTGATGCCGGGGCGCAACCCGCAGATGCCACGGATCACAAGGCTGATCTTCACGCCGCCCGCACTTGCGGCATAAAGCGCGTCGATCACCTCGGGGTCGATGAGCGCGTTCATCTTGGCCCATATCTCGGCCGGGCGGCCTTGCCGGGCGTGTTCGATTTCGGCCGCGATCATCTCGAGCAGGCGCGGCTTGAGGCTGATGGGCGAGATGGCGAGATTGTCCAGATGTTCCGGCTGTGCATAGCCCGACAGGTAATTGAACACCTTGGTCGCGTCGCGCCCCAGTTTGGGGTCGCAGGTGAAGAGCGAGAGGTCCGTGTAGATGCGGGCCGTGATCGGGTGGTAATTGCCCGTGCCGTAATGGGTGTAGGTGACAAGGGTGTCACCCTCGCGCCGCACGACAGTGCTGATTTTCGCATGTGTCTTCAGGTCGATGAAGCCGTAGACCACATGCGCGCCCGCGCGTTCCAGGCGGCGGGACTGGCGGATATTGGCGGCCTCGTCGAAGCGGGCCTTGAGTTCGACCAGCGCGGTGACGGATTTGCCATCCTCGGCCGCTTCGCACAGCGCCTCGACGATCGGGGAATTGCGCGAGGTGCGGTAGAGCGTCTGTTTGATCGCCACGACATCGGGGTCGCGCGCGGCCTGTTGCAGGAAACGCACCACCATGTCGAAGGTTTCATAGGGGTGATGCAGCAGCATGTCCTTCTGGCGCATGGCGGCGAACATGTCGCCGTCATGGTCCTGCACCCGTTCGGGCACGCGCGGCGTGAAGAGCGGCCAGAGCAGGTCTGGGCGCGCGTCCAGCACCAGTTCCTTGACATCGGCGATGCCGATCATGCCGTCCACCTCAACCACCTCATCGGTATCGACGTGCAATTCTTCCATGATGATCTGGCGCAGGGCGTCGGGCGCGCCTGCGGTGATCTTCATCCGCACCACCTCACCGCGGCGGCGGCGTTTCAGAGCGGTTTCGAACTCGCGGACCAGATCCTCGGCCTCCTCCTCGACCTCAAGATCGCTGTCGCGCAACACGCGGAAGGCGCAATGCCCTTTGACCGCGTAACCGGGGAACAGGCTGTCCACATGCAGAAGCAGCAATTCTTCGAGCGGCAGAAAGCGGTGGCCGCCATCCGTCGTCGGCAGTGGCACGAAACGCGCGATCTGCGCCGGGATCGGCAGAAGCGCGCGGAGCGCGCGCTTGTCACGGCGGCGTTCCAGTTGCAGCGCAAGGCTGAAGCCGGTGTTGGGGATGAAGGGAAAGGGATGCGCCGGATCAATGGCCAGCGGCGACAGAACCGGAAAGACCTTGTTCAGGAAAATCGTCCCCAGCGCCTCGCGGTCGTCATCGGACAGGGTGTGGCGGTCCAGTATCGTGATCCGCTCGGCCTCCATCTCGCGGCGCAGGGCGTCGAATACCGTTTGCTGGCGCATCATCAGGTTGCGCGCATCTTCGTTGATCAGCACCAGCTGCTCGGCGGGCGAGAGGCCATCGGCTGCGGGGGTTGTATTGCCCGCATGGGCCAGTTCGCGCAGACCTGCCACGCGGACGGTATAGAATTCGTCCAGATTGGTGGCCGATATCGACAGGAACCGCACCCGTTCCAGCAGCGGGACACGCGGATTCTCGGCCTCTTCCAGCACGCGCCAGTTGAAGCCCAGCCAGCTGAGTTCACGGTTGTAGAAGCGACCCGGACCGTTCAGGTCCAGATCCGCTATCTCGAGCGGCGCGTCGAAGGGCGCCTTGAGGAAATCTGCGTGTGTCATGCGTGGCTTATGCTGCCTGTTTGTGACGGTTCAGTAACGGATGCTGCCCTTAGTCTTGCGAATTGTCCAGAAAACCCGGCTGGATGAAATGCTCCAGAACTTCGGCCGCGAGTTTGCGGTTGATGGGCCGGCCCTGCGACAATGCGGCGGTGTCCAGCATGGCGACAAGCTGGCGGGCGCTGTCGAAGGAGCGGTCCATATGGGTGACCAGATAGGGGATGGTGTCGGGCGTCGGGATCAACTGACGATCGGCGAAAAGTTTGGCCAGCACCGCTGTCAGCAGGCGGTCGTCAGGCGCGTCCAGCCGGGTGGCGGTGGTGCCCTGCATCCGGCTGGCCAGATCGGGCAGGGTCAGCCCCCAATGCGCGGCGGGCCGGTCGGCTGTCAGAAGCAGGGACTGGCCTTCGGCAAGGATCAGGTTGTGCAGATGAAAGAGGGCATGTTCGGCGGCGGCCTTCCCGGCGATCAGGGGCACGTCTTCGACCGCGACATGACCAGTGGCCAGCGCGGGGATGTCGGTGTCGGCCAGTGCGGTGGCGGTGATGATGCGCGCGCCGGCTGCCTGTGCCCAGACATGGGTCAGATGGGTCTTGCCCGCGCCCTTGGGCCCTTCGAGCACCAGTTTGCGTCCCGGCCAGTTCTGCCACCCTTCGATCAGGGCCACGGCCATGGCATTGGCGGGGGCTACGAAAAAATCCTCGCGCCCCAGCGCGGCCCGCACCGGCAGATCGAAGCTGAGTTGGCGGTGCATCAGTTGTCCCTGCGCGAGTCCACGCCGCGATACAGAAGGCTGCTTTTGTAGCTGCCGACGCCAAAGCGGGCAACCACACCGATCACGGCGGCCACGGGGACGGCGACCAGCATGCCGACAAAACCGAAGAGCGAGCCGAAAACCGAGAGCGAGAAGATCAGCCAGACCGGGTGCAGGCCGACCGAATTGCCCACGAGTTTGGGTGTCAGCACATTGCCTTCGACGATCTGGCCCAGCACGAAGATGCCCGCAACAAGACCGATCGACACCCAGTCGCCCCAGAACTGGAACAGCGCCAGACCGATGGCCAGCACCCCGCCCACCAGTGCGCCCACATAGGGAATGAAGGTCACGAGGCCCGCCAGAGCGCCGACGACAAGCCCGAATTGCAGCCCCACCAGCATCAGGGCCACGGCGTAATAGGTGCCCAGGATCAGACTGACCGTGCCCATGCCACGGATGAAGCTGGCCAGGGTCTGGTCAATTTCGGTCGCCAGTTGACGGATCGTGGGGGCATGGTCGCGCGGCAGCAGATCATCCAGCTTGCCGACCATCCGGTCCCAGTCATAGAGCAGGTAAAAGGCAACCACCGGCACGATCACGAACAACAGCACGATCCCCACCAGCGAATTGACCGAGGTGAGCACGGTATTGAGCAACTCGCCTCCCCGCTCGCGGATTGTCTCGCCGAACGAGATCAGCGACTGACGCAGAACCGACTCTTCCTCGACCAAGGACGGGAAGCGAGAGGTCAGGAAACCCTGCAGGTTCTGGAACAGTTGAGGTGCCGTGTCGAACAGCGAGACAGCCTGCTGCACCAGAAGCGGCACCACAAGCAGCGCCATCAGCACAAAGATCAGAAGCGCGCTGAGTGTGATGATCGTTGTGGCAACGGCGCGCGAGGCCCCCAGCCTTTCGATCCGGTCCGCGACAGGATCAAGAAAGTAGGCAATCGCACCACCCAGCACAAAGGGCAGGATCACATCGCCCAGAAACCACAGGATGACAAGGAATGCCACCGTTGTGAACCCCCAGTAGCGGATCTGGTCTTTGACGGGCAGGGCCATGTGCTCTCCTTGCAGGTTTGAACCTATGTCGCTTTAAGCGTGGTGCAATTCAAGCCCTGTCCTGTCGCGGCCGCAAAAGCGGGACATAAGCGCCGGATTCAATCGCAAGCGGGTATGGAATTCCCTACTTTGCAGAAGCCCGATTGTGCCGCAGGAGAGGCGGCAGTGCGGTATGTTTCGGGAGAGTACTGGCAGGTGTCGACAGGCTCCGCCGGGAGTGTGTGACCCGGCGGTGTCGTTGTGTGCGTGACGACACCGTGTGCTGCTTGCTGGTCCGGGACAGGCATATCCCCGCAATCCTTTGCCGCATCCTGCTTGCTTGAACCTGCCTGCTGCCCTAAACCGACGCAAATGCACATCCCAAGGGGTCCAACATGCGTCTGACGCGTTATTTCCTGCCTGTTCTGAAAGAAAATCCCGCCGAGGCGCAGATTGTCAGCCACCGCCTGATGCTGCGGGCTGGCATGATCAAGCAAAGTGCGGCCGGTATTTATTCGTGGTTGCCGCTGGGCTTCAAGGTGTTGCGCCGGATCGAACAGATCGTGCATGAAGAGCAGGTGCGCGCGGGGCACATTCCGATGCTGATGCCCACGCTGCAACCCGCCGACCTGTGGCGCGAAAGCGGGCGCTATGACGATTACGGGCAGGAAATGCTGCGCATCACCGACCGGCAGGACCGCGACATGCTGTATGGTCCGACGAACGAGGAGATGATCACCGACATCTTCCGCGCCCATGTCGGCAGTTATAAAGACCTGCCGCTGACGCTCTATCACATCCAGTGGAAGTTCCGCGACGAGATGCGCCCGCGTTTCGGCGTGATGCGGGGGCGTGAGTTCCTGATGAAGGATGGCTACAATTTCGACATCGACAAGGAGGCGGCGCTGCACGCCTATAACCGCCATCTGGTCAGCTATCTGCGCACCTATGAGCGGATGGGCCTGCAGGCGATCCCGATGCGCGCGGACTCCGGCCCCATTGGTGGCGATGACACCCATGAATTCCTTGTGCTGGCCGAAACCGGCGAGAGCGAGGTGTTCTATGACAGCGAGATCACCGATCTGAAATTCGGTGACCGTGCGATTGATTACGACAGTGTCGATCAGTGCAAGGCCGTGCTGGAGGAATTCACCAGTCGCTATGCCCGCACCGACGAGACGCATGACGCGGCGATCTTCAACCAGATCCCCGAAGAGCGTCGCCGCACCGCGCGCGGGATCGAAGTGGGGCAGATCTTCTATTTCGGCACCAAGTATTCCGAGGCGATGGGGGCCACCGTCCAGACCGCCGATGGCACCAAAGTGCCCGTGCATATGGGCAGCCACGGCATCGGCGTCAGCCGTCTGGTGGGTGCCATCATCGAGGCCAGCCATGACGACAAGGGCATCATCTGGCCCGAGGGGGTGACGCCGTTCCATTGCGGGATTGTCAACCTCAAGCAAGGCGATGCCGCCGCCGATGCCGCCTGCGACGGGCTTTACAAGGCGATGGAGGCCGCAGGCCTTGAGCCGCTTTATGATGACCGCGAGGAGCGGGCGGGGGCGAAATTCGCCACGATGGACCTGATCGGCCTGCCGTGGCGGATCACCGTCGGCCCGCGCGGTCTGGCGGCGGGTGTGGTCGAGTTGACATCGCGGCGCACGGGCGAAAGCGTCGAGATGACGCCCGAGGCGGCCGTGGCGCGTCTGGTCGAGATCTATCGCTGAGCGGCGCGCGTCGCGCTGGGGATATTTGAAGCAAGAAGAAGCAGGGGGCGGCGCTGTGCTGCCCCTTTGTCCGATAAGGTGAGGAACGCAGATGGCAGGCACGACTCGGCCCTTCGCGGCCTTCGAATGGATGATCGCCTGGCGCTATCTGCGGGCGCGGCGTGCCGAGGGCGGTGTGTCCGTGATGACATGGATCAGCCTGATCGGGATCACGCTGGCGGTGTTCGCGCTGATCGCGACGCTGGCGGTGCGGTCGGGGTTCCGGGCGGAATTCGTCGATACGATCCTTGGGGCCAATGCGCATGTCACGGTTTACAACGCGGGGCAGGTTGATCCGGCGACGGGGGCGATCAATCGCAGCCTGAGCGATTACGAGGCTTTGGCCGAGGCGCTGACGACAGTGCCGGGCGTGATCCGCGCGGCCCCGCTGATCAAGGGGCAGGTCATGGCCAATGCCAGTGGTCGCAATGCCGGGATCGAGGTGTTCGGGATCAGCACGGATGACCTGCGCGGGATTCCCCGTGTGGGCGGCGATCAGGCGCAGGCGCAGGGCGATCTTGCGCGGTTCGATGAGGGTATCGCCATCGGATCGGGGGTTGCGCGCGAATTGGGTGTGGGCTTGGGCGACCGGATCCGCATCATCTCGCCCGATGGGGCGCGGACGGCCTTTGGCACCAGCCCGCGCGTCAAAGCCTATGAGGTGGTCTATGTCTTTACCGCCGGGCGCTGGGATATCGACCGCACCCGCGTCTACATGCCCTTTGCCGAGGCGCAGAGCTATTTCAACCGCGAGGGGCTGGCTGACGAGATCGAGGTGATGGTCGAGGAGCCGGAGCAGATCGACCGATTGGAGCTGGCGCTGCTGGAGGCGGCGGGGCCGCGGGCGCAGCTTTGGACATGGCGGGATTCCAGCGGTGGATTTCTGCGCGCGCTGGAGATCGAGGACAATGTGATGTTCGTGATCCTGTCCATTCTGGTGCTGATCGCGGCGATGAATATCGTGTCCGGGCTGATCATGCTGGTCAAGAACAAGGGGCGCGATATCGGCATTCTGCGCACCATGGGCCTGTCGGAAGGGTCGGTGCTGCGGGTGTTCTTTATTTGCGGGGCTTTCACAGGGATCATCGGCACGGCGGCGGGGGTGATCCTTGGCTGTCTGTTCGCCATTTATATCGACCCGATCTTTTCCTTTGTGAACTATGTCGCGGGCGGCGGTGTCTGGGATCCTGCGGTGCGGGGCATCTATGCCTTGCCCGCCAAGCTGCAACTGGGTGATGTGCTGTCGGCTGTGGCGCTGTCGCTGGGACTGTCCTTCGTCGTCACGATCTTTCCGGCCCGGCGTGCGGCGCGGATGAACCCGGTGGAGGCGCTGCGCTATGAGTGATGTGGTGCTGCAACTTGCGGGGGTCGAGAAGACCTATAACCGGGGCAAGCCCAATGCGGTGCAGGTGTTGCAGGGCGTCGATCTGCGCGTGGCGCGCGGCGAGGTAGTGGCGCTGGTGGCGCCATCGGGGGCGGGTAAGTCCACGCTACTGCATATCGCGGGGCTGCTGGATACGCCCGATGCCGGATCGGTGCGGATCGGCGGGGCTGATATGGTCGGGTTGTCGGATCGGCGGCGCACGGCGGTGCGGCGGGCAGATGTGGGCTTCATC
>NCJR01000082.1 GCA_002282555.1 Rhodobacterales bacterium 34-62-10 | reverse complement strand
CAGTTGCTGCGCGATGCGGCAACCACGCTGCGCGTGCTGATGCGGCCTGACGATCTGCGCAAGGCGGGGGGCAGCAGTTCCCTGATCCTGCAACAGTTCCGCCAGTCGGTCGAGACGCATTTCCGCGACCGGTGGAGCGTGGCGCGGCATGCGGCGGCGTTGAACATGTCGGGGGACCGGTTGCACGATATCTGCCGGCGCATGCTGGGCAAGTCGCCGCTGCGCCTGATCCATGAAAGGCTGGGCTTCGAGGCGCAGGTGTTGCTGGAGCGGTCGTCGATGACGCTGGAGCAGATCGCGGAATTCCTTGGGTTTCGGTCGGCGGCGCAGTTCAGCAACTTCTTCAAGGCGCTGCATGGGGTCCGGCCCGGAGCTTGGCGCCGTGCGGTGCGGGGCAGCGGCACGCAGGCGGGGGCGCGGGTGACCCGGTCCTATGCGGACTGGCCGTGACGCGGGCGGCTGGAATGAGGGGGCCGACCGCGCCGCATTCTCTGCCCGCCGCGATGTCCCACGGTGGGACACGAAAAAAACCCTTTGGAATCAACGAAACGCCCTTGGACACATCGTCCGCCCTGTCAGGGATTTTTCAACCTTTGCCGACTTGCGCAGAGAGGACGCAGCGGCTGCATGCACTGTCCGCTTGCGTCGATATTTCGGGTTGGACATAGTGATGCAGTCAAAGAATTTGCGATGAAAGATTGGTCAATTTTCCTTTGTCAAATCTTGCATCTGGATTTCGAGCTTTTTTATGCGCTCAGCTTGCTGAAACGTGATTTCCACAAGATAGTCGATTAAACGGCGTTGCAGATCAGCCTGATCGGGAGCGGCCTTCGCTGGGGATGGCTTCGAGAGAAAGTCAAAATCTGGCCCAAGGCGATCTCGGATGTCTTCGAAGAGGGGGGTCTTGCTCGTCACGATATCGGCAAGGTCATCATGTTCGAAACAAAGTGCCGATAGCTCCGTCAAGCGTTTGACAGGTTGCCGATTTTGCATGACCAGATTGTTGAAGCGATCAGGGTGCACTTCACCGCTATGACGGTCATTGAATGCCGCGCGAAGCAGGATTTCAGCGGGTTCGGACCGTTCGAGCACCCGCGTCGCCAAGGGTTTAAGATCGACGCCACAAACACGTGAGAAATCTGCGACAACGTCAATAGATGTGTCATGATTGCGGACCGTCAGTTTATCACCATGACCTTCAATCCAGGGGATCAGACAGGAGTAGGTTTCCACCAAATCCTGTGCCCTTTCCTGAAAAGGCTTCAAAGGTCCGGGTCGTGTCTTGTGGTATAGGCCCCATTGCGTGAATGCCGATGGAAGCCATTGGTATGGGTTTCGAACATACGCCAACAAGGAAAGGTCTACGGTTTGACCAAGTTCTTTTATGAAGAACTTAAGATTGGATACATTGCCAAAAATGGATTCATTTGAAAGGATGAACGTCTCGGTTCCGTTTTTTTCTTTCAAAACCTTCAAATGATCAACCATGCCACGGGCAGCACTTTCTTGCGCGGCCTGATCAAGCCGAAAGAAATTATGCGATCCTGAGAAACCGCCGTAAGCCGGGTCTATAAACTCGAACCACATACCAAGGTAATGCGCGCGTTGCTCTGCAAGTTCCTTGCCACTTGTGCGCAGCGCAGCTTGAATCGAGCTTGTTCCCGTTTTGCCCATACCTATGTGCAGGATCAGTTTCATATGTAAATCACCCTCTGGGTTGGTCGGCTTTTTCAAGAAACAGGGAATCGAGGTCTTCCATCGCGGCGACGGTGGGCCAGAGGCGCTCGATCAGGTGGAATTCGGTGCCGTCATTGGGCAGCGGTTCGTTCGGCCAGGGGTAGGCGGGGCCAAACACGCTGTTCATCCGCTGCACCACCCGCGCGCGGGTCCAGAACATGTTGCCGATCGGGAACAAAATGGGGTGGTTGGGCGGTGCCTCAGGAAACCGGTGTGACAATCGCGACAGCAGATTTCGGTTCTCCAGCCACCCGAACCTGTATGGGTCCAGCGGGGCAACCAGCCCCACCTTGGGCAAAAACAATCGCTTCATAGCATCGGATATGTTCGCGTTGTCGCCAAGCAGGATGGCAAGCAGGAACCGTTTCCAAACATCACCTGACGCGCTGGTTTGCAGCGATTTCTTGAGGTGAATGTGGCACCAGACCTCCTCGGGGTCGGTGCCTGCGTGACCTTCCGAGAAAAGGCGCATGAAGGGCAGGATATCGCGCCCGGTATTGGGCGTCAGCCGCACCTCGAGGGGAACGTCGCTATCCTTGCCGATCTGGGTGATCTGTTCGACCTTGCGCGCGGTGTCGGTTGTGACGACGATGCGGTCTGCCTCTCTCAAGGCTTTGTAATAAATCAGGTCGCCGCCCAGATCGTCGATGTAATGGGCATGGATATGCACATTGTAGGGGTGTTCGGCCTTGCCATCCATGGTGGCGAAACGGTCCACCCGCAGCCGTTTGTGCACCCAGTTGTCAGAGGCCTCTATTTCAGCCTTCACCGTATCGAACGACTGCCAGATATGGGGTCGGTCATAGCTCCACATTTTGTCGCGTTCCGCGGCCCGGGCAAAGGCAGCATCGGGGTGGTTTGGGAACAGAAAAGGCACGTCATATGCCCCGCCCCCCACGACGAACTTACGCTGTGCCTGCAGTCGGTCGGTCAGCGCGCTCAGGATGCGCGGCAGGACCGGTTCGGCGGTCTGGACGGGCGTATTTTGCCGCGCGGCGTGCTGCTGCAGCGGGATTGCGCGGATTGCATCGCTGGCGGCGGCCACGTTGCCGTATTCGACGACGTGCATGATGGGGTTGGACGTGTAGACGGGATCGTTAAAGCCGGATCCTTCGGCAAACAGGACGATCTGGCAACCGCTTGTGGCCGCGTCGAAGACGACATTCGGCAGCGGGTCCAACCGTGACGGCAGATAGAAGACATCGGCGGCGCGCAGCACATCCTTGTAATAGGGGCCAGCCGGCAGGAAATGCAGGGTGCCGCCGGGTTGGTTGGCGTTTGCGGCGCGCATATGCTTGTCCAGCCAGACGCCGAAGTGGAAATCCTCGTGGCTCTGCCCGTCACCGATCCAGATGAAGACCGTATCGTCACCGCTTGCGCGGGCGATCTGCGCGGTCAGGATGAACAGGTCCGTGCCCTTGCGCCAGTGAACATGTCCCGCACCCGCGACGACGCGGCGTCCGGTCAGGTCCATGCCGATCAGATCGCCCAGCGTCTTGCGTCCGGCTTTGATTTCCGAGGGATCAAGGCTCCGCGTGTGAAACGGATATTGCGGTATAATGAGTGAATCGCGATTGGAGACGAACTCTATGTCTTTGAAGAGATTAGACCAGCTTGAGCGCACCTGCTCTGACGAAAAGACAAGCAAATCCGAATAAAGAGCCATGAACACGCATCGGAAATATGGGCGCGTGTATTCGGTATATTCGTGGATATAGCTGGCCCAGGGGATGCCGCGCCGCACCAGCAGGGGGGCGAAGGAAAAACATTCGACCGAATTGAGGACGGCCATGTCGATCCGTGCGATGACCGGATGGCTGAGAAAGTCGATATCCGAATCCGGGTTTTCGGACACCACGACGCAGGTCGCGTGGGCGCAGAACGCCTCAAGAAGGGGACCGCCGCGCAGGGCCGCCACGACGACGTTATGGGTCAGGGCCGCCTCGCGCGCCAGATCGAGGCCGACGATCGGTGCTCCGGTTTTCGAGAATTCATGCACGCCGATCAGCAGGGTCGGGCGATCCGGATCGAAGGGTTGCTGGCCCGGGTGCTGGTTCTCTCGCAGGTCGCGCAGGATGGCGCGCTTTTCCTTGACGCCGTGCTGGATGTAATGCTGGATCGGTAGCATGCCCGAGGTTTTCAGGTCCGGGTAGCGGGCCAGATAGTACCGTTCCGAGAAATGCGACACCTCTTGGTCGGTCGGGTCGCCCAGCAGGATCAGTTCGAACAGCAGGGCGTGGATGTCGGGCTGGTCTGCGGCGATGGCGTCGCGGATGCGGGGATCGAACACCAGGCGGGACAGGCGGTTGTCCAGATCGGGCAGGGAGAGGCGCAGTTTGGCATAGCTGTTGCCCAGCCGTCCCTCGGCCTTGCCATGGGCGAGGTAGTGATCCTCGGGGTCGAGGCCCGCTGCGGCTAGGTCCCTGTAGGTGTCGAGGTAGAAGGCGGGATCGAAGCGGAAATCCGGGCGCAGGCGCTGGACGCGGGCGGGGGCCAGGGCAGCCCAGAGGCTGTCGGCGGTCAGGGATGTGTCGGTCATATGGTATGGGGCCCCAGGTAATGGTTCATCTGCGCCAGCACATCGGCGGGGTCCAGCCCGTCGATCGGGCTGAGGTTGCGGATGTATTGCAGGAACAAGCGGTGGCCCGTGAAGGCGGGGCCGATGACAAGGTGCTCGATCATGTGGTTGTCGGGGCCGGGCAGCAGAGCGGTATGCCAGGGGTCAGCGGCGATGCTGTCGCGTGCGGCGGCACAGGTGGCATCGTCCAGCGCTGCGGTGGAGAAGAGCAGCGCATCCTGTGTCAACTGCCGGTGGCGGTCCAGCCGGTCCAGCACGGTCTGAAGAATGGCGAGCGCGGTGCGGGGGCGGGTGAAGTGGAACACGCGCCAGTCGGCATCGGGGCGGGGGTCGGCTGCACGCTGCGCGGGGGTGTCGGGAAGACGCGCCAGCACCTTGATCCCGTCCCAGGCCGGGGTGGTCCATTGATGGTCCAGTGTGATCAGCACACGCATACTCCTAACGCACAGACACGACCGCGCGACGAACTCCGCCCGGTTGCGTATGCCCTTCGTCATATTGAAGGAATTCGTCTGCGCCAACCGGAAAACACCTTTCACCGCGGCTAATTTGCGCGTGGTGGGGCTGGGTTAGTCCCGGTCCCAGTGTCGTGCCAGCCGGTCGGCGGCGCTGAACAGGCACAGGCTGAGGCCTGCCAGCACCATCAGGGCGGCGAACATCAGATCGGTCTGGCCGCGCCCGTTGGAGATCAGCATCAGGTGGCCCAAGCCCTTGGAGGCACCGACCCATTCGGCGATGATCACCGCGAAGGGGGCTTGCACCGCTGCCAGCCGCAGACCCGATCCAAGCGCGGGCAGGGCATGGGGCAGTTGCAACAGCATCAGCCGCCGCCAAGGGCGGGCCTGCATCTGGCGGGTGAGGTCATCAAGCGCAGGCGGCAGGCGCATCAGCCCGTCGAAAAAGGCGGATGTGACGGGGAAATAGGTGACCAGCGCCACCATCACGATCTTGGACGGTGCGCCATAGCCCAGCCAGAGCGTCACGATGGGGGCCAGTGCGAAGACAGGCACGGCCTGGGCAAAGACCATGAGCGGGCGCAACAGCACCCGCGCGGCGGACGACATCGCAAGGTTGAGGGCCGAGGCCACGCCGAGGGCGATCCCCGCCGTCAGCCCCATGGCAAGGTTGGCCAGCGTGAAGCCTGCCTGATGCACCAACAGCGACGCATTGTTCAGGAGTGCCGCGCCGACGCGGGCGGGACCGGGCAGGATGAAATGCGGCACGCCGGTCAGCCAGACCACGGCCTGCCAGAGGGTCAGGGCAAAGACGAGGGCAGCCAGAGCGGGCAGGAGGCGCGTCATGCAGGCGCTACCTGCATCAGGCGGGCGTAAAGATTGGCTTGTGCGCTTAGCGTGGCCGGATCGGACAGGGCGCGGGGCGGCACTGTCGCGGGCAGGGGCAGTGGGTGCAGCCCGTCGCCTTGCATCAGATGGGCGCGATGGGCCAGACGTGCCGCCTCGAGCGGATCATGGGTGATCAGGATCACGGTGCGCCCGTGCAGCAGCGTGGCGGCAAGCACCTGCATCGCGGCGCGTGTGGCGGCGTCCAGCGCGGAAAACGGCTCATCCATGACCACGACCGCGCGATCCTCGATCAGCGTGCGGGCCAGCGCCACGCGTTGGCGTTGCCCGCCCGACAGGGTGGCGGGGCGGCGGGTGGCGAACCCCTCCAGCCCCACGCGGGACATCAGGTCCAGCGCGCGGGCAGGGTCAGGGCGCTGTCCGCGCAGCCGCGCGCCAAGGGTGATGTTGTCCAGAACGCTTGCCCAAGGCAGCAGTTGATCGGTTTGCGCCATCAGGGTGACGCGACCGTCCAGCGGTAAGCCATCGCTGGCGGTGATGCCGCCTGTCAGATGCGCGGGACAGGGCAGTCCCGCGATCAGCCGCGCAAGGGTGGATTTGCCCACCCCGGAGGGACCGAGCAGGACGGTCCATTGCCCCGCCGGACAGGTCAAGTCCAGCGCAGGGCACAGGGTCTGCGCCCCCAGTTGCAAATCGCCACTGATATGCAGGCTGGGCGCGGTCATGCAGGGCGCAGCCCCATGTCCCAGAAACCAACCTCCAGCCGGGTGGCGGTGGCAAAGCGGGCGGCAAGGCTGTGGGCGCGGGGCAGGTTGGGCCAGTCGGGGCCAAGGCGGTGGATCAACGCGCCGTCGATCAGCGCACCGACATCGCGGCAAAGCGCTTGGTAATCCTCCCCGCCATAGGTGGCACACCAGTCGGCATAGGGGCCTGTGGAGCCTGCCAGCCATGCGCCGATCTCGCCATATCCCAGCACGCAGGGGGCAAGTGCCGCCATCAGGTCAAGGACGTCACCGGAATAGCCTGCTTCCAGCACATAGCGAGTATAGGCGAGGGAGGCGGGGGCCTCCTCGGTCGCTTGCAGCGCCGCCTCGGGGATGCCAGCCTCGGCGCAGAGGCGGATGTGCAGGGGCATTTCCACATGCGCCAGTGCGTGCAGCGTGGCGCTGGCGGCGCGCATTTCGGCGAGCGTGTCGGATTTTGCCGCAGCCAGCGCCCAAGCGCGCGAGAAGTGGATCAGGAAGACGTAATCCTGTTTGAGGTAATGCAGAAAGGCGTCGCGGGGCAGGGTGCCTGTGCGCAGCCCGTCGACAAAGGCGTGATGCGTATAAGCCTGCCAATGCGGGGCAGAGCCGCGCCAGAGGGTGAAGGCGCGGCCATAATCGGGCGCGGTCATTCCGCGCCCCCGGTCACGTTTGGTGCGGTTACGTCCATGGCCAGAGCGGTGGCGGGGATGCCGCCTTGGGTGGCACCTGAAGCGGCCAGAAACGCCTCGAACCGGGTGTAGCGGCCAAGATCAAGGGCGGCCGGGCGCATGGCGAAACGTGGCCATGTGTCGGCCCAGGCAAGGCGGTTCAATTCGGTATCCAGCGTGGCGTCGGTGTCGCGGAACATCTCCCACGCGGCGCCAGGCTGGTTGACGATATGCAGGGCGGCGCGTTCCGTGGCCTGCAGGAAGCGGGCGATGACAGCGGCATCCATGCGCGCGGGGTCGGCGACATAGATCAGCTCGTCATAGGCGGGGATGCCTTCCGCCTCGGGGTAGAAACAGCGACCCTCACGCCCCTCCAACGCCAGTTGGTTCAGTTCGAAATTGCGGAAGGCCCCGATCACGGCATCGACCTGGCCTGACATCAGCGCGGGGCTGATCGACCAGCCGATGTTGATCTGCTCCACATCACCGGGGGCAAGCCCGTGATGGGCGAGCATGGCGTTCAGCATCACCTCCTGCACGCCGGCGACGGCGAAGCCGACCTTGCGGTTCTTCAGATCGGTGATCGATTGCACGGGGCCATCCGCCAGCGTCACAAGGCAGGTGAGCGGGGTTTCGATCAATGTGCCGACGCGGGTCAGCGGCAGGCCCGCGTGACGGCTGAGGTGGAGTTGCGGCTGATAGGAGAC
>NCJR01000412.1 GCA_002282555.1 Rhodobacterales bacterium 34-62-10 | reverse complement strand
GGGAAAGTCAAGCGCGCGCGGGCTCTTGTCATCGCCCTGTCGCATCGCCACCTTAGCGCGTTGTCGATTGAACCTGAATCGCCTTACGCTGCCTGAAATCAAAGATTTCAACGCATGAGGTGCCAAGTTTAGGTCAGGGTTGAAACGAAACGCGATAACACAGCCTCGACACGGGTCGCGGGCGGATCAGAGCAGGGGCAGGGGCATGCGGGTAGACGGGATCATTTTCGACAAGGATGGCACGCTGTTCGATTTCCGCGCCACATGGGATGTGTGGGCCATGGGGGTGATCACCGAGCTGTCCGCGGGCGATACCGCGCTGGCGCAGCGGATTGCCGATGCTGCGGTCTTTGATCTTGCGGCGCGGGCCTTCCTGCCGGACAGCCCGATCATCGCGGGGACCAACCGCGAGGCGGCCGAGGCGATCGGATCGGCCTTGCCGGGACGATCCATCGAGGCGATCGAGGCGTTTCTGAGCGCGCGTGCCGCTGTCGCACCGCTGGCCCCTGCGGTGCCGCTGGATCCATACCTGACAGGGTTGGCCGCGCGGGGTCTGGCGCTGGGGGTGATCACCAACGATACCGAAGCGGGGGCTGTGGCGCATCTGACCAGCGCGGGCGTTCTGGCGCATTTCGCCTTTGTCGCGGGATTTGACAGCGGACATGGCGCAAAGCCCGACCCTGCGCCGCTTCTGGCGTTTTGCCGCAGCACCGGGTTGGACCCGGCGCGCGTGGTCATGGTGGGCGACAGCCATCATGACCTGCTGGCCGGGCGGCGCGCGGGGATGCAGACGCTGGGCGTTCTGACCGGCACGGCCGGGGTCGCGGATCTGGCACCGCTGGCGGATGCCGTGCTGCCCGATATCGGACATATCCCGGAATGGCTGGTGGCCTGAGGCGACCTTGATCCGCCCGCTATTTGCGTCGGTCGCGTGACCCATCCCCGAAAAGCGACCCATTCCGTCGCAATCGGAAAGGCGCGTCACCGCCGCGGGATGTTTCTTGGCCTTCACAATCACAGGAGGCCGGAATGTCGGAAGAGGTGCACCGCAGGAAACGCAGTGGCGGGCGGGCCGGCAACGCGACCCGTCGCGGCACGGCCACGATCGAGCAGATGCCATGGCGTCTGCCGGTCAATCAGGACCGCCCCATCGCGCCGCTGACCGAAGACGGTGTGCAGCGTGTCCATGAGGCGGCGATGTATATCCTTGAAGAGATCGGGATCGAGTTCCTGAACCATGAGGCGCTGGAGATCCTGCGCGAGGCGGGTTGCACCATTCAGGGCGAGAATGTCCGCATGGGCCGCGATTTCGTGATGGAAATGCTGGCCCGCGCGCCCCGCCAATGGACGATCACCCCGCGCAATCCGGCGCGGCAGATCACCATCGGGGGCGATCATATCCTGTTCGGCAATGTGTCCTCGCCGCCCAATTACTGGGACATGGCGACGGGGCGGAAACTGTCTGGCACGCGCGAGATGTGCCGCGATCTGCTGAAGCTGAGCCAGTATTTCAACTGCATCCATTTCATCGGCGGCTATCCGGTGGAACCTGTGGATGTGCATGCCTCGGTCCGGCATCTGGATGTGCTCTATGATACGCTGACCCTGACCGACAAGGTGGCGCATGCCTATTCCCTGGGCAAGGAACGGGTCGAGGATGTGATGGAGATGGTCCGCATCGCGGGCGGTCTGAGCCATGAGGAGTTCGACGCCAGCCCGCGGATGTTCACCAACATCAACTCCACCTCGCCCTTGAAGCATGACATTCCGATGCTGGACGGCTGGT
>NCJR01000081.1 GCA_002282555.1 Rhodobacterales bacterium 34-62-10 | reverse complement strand
GCAAGCTGGAACTGGACAGCGCCACCCGCATCATCGAGGGCATCGCCGAGGGCTGCGCCCGGTCAGGCTGCGCGCTGATCGGGGGCGAGACGGCAGAAATGCCGGGCATGTATCACGGCGGTGATTTCGATCTGGCGGGCTTTGCCGTGGGCGCGATGGAGCGGGGCCATGACCTGCCGGCGGGCGTGCAGGCGGGCGATGTGCTGCTGGGGCTGGCCAGTGATGGCGTGCATTCCAACGGTTATTCCCTGGTGCGCAAGCTGGTGGATGTGTCGGGGCTGGGCTGGGCTGATCCCTGTCCCTTTGGGGCAGGCACCATGGGCGAAGTGCTGCTGACACCGACGCGGTTGTATGTGACCCAAGTGTTGGCGGCGATCCGCGCGGGCGGGGTGCATGCGCTGGCCCATATCACCGGCGGCGGTCTGACCGAGAACCTGCCGCGCGTGTTGCCTGACGATCTGGGCGCTGTGATTGATCTGGACACATGGGAATTGCCGGGCGTGTTCCGCTGGATGGCGGGCGTGGGCGGCATGGGTCAGGCTGAAATGCTCAAGACCTTCAACTGCGGCGTGGGCATGATCCTTGTGGTCGCCCCCGACCGGGCCGAGGCGTTGACTGCGTTGCTGGCTGAGGCAGGTGAGACGGTCTATCCGCTGGGCCATGTCACCGCAGGTGGCGCGGGGGTCAGCTATACGGGCGCGCTTTTGTGAGCAGACGCGTTGCGATCCTGATCTCTGGCGGCGGGTCGAACATGATCCGGCTGGTCGAAAGCATGGTGGGCGATCATCCGGCGCGCTGTGTTCTGGTAGCCTCGAACGATCCCGGTGCAGCCGGGCTGCGCCGCGCGGCCGAGATGGGGATTCCCACGGCGGCGGTGGATCATCGCGCCTATAAAGGCGACCGTGCGGCGTTCGAGGCGGCGTTGCAGGCGGAACTGGACAAGGCCGCGCCCGATATCCTCTGTCTGGCGGGCTTCATGCGCATCCTGACGCCGGGTTTCGTGGCGCAATGGGAAGGGCGGATGTTGAACATCCACCCCTCGCTTTTGCCGAAATACAAAGGATTGCACACCCACGCCCGCGCGCTTGAGGCAGGCGATGCTGAGGCGGGCTGCACCGTGCATCTGGTCACGGCGGCGCTGGATGATGGCCCTATCCTTGGGCAGGCGCGGGTGCCTGTCTTGCCGGGTGATACCGAGGACAGCTTGGCCGCGCGGGTCCTGGTGCAGGAACATCGGCTTTATCCGCTGGTGCTGGAACGGTTCGCGGCGGGCGATCTGACGCCCGTGCTGCTGTAGCGCGTCAGCGCGGGATCATTTTCAGCGCCAGCGCGCCAAGGATGGCCAGGCAGAGCATCGCCAGAAGCGCGGCGCTTGCGCTCCATGTATCAATCAGCAGGGCGATCCCGAAGGGCGCGATGGCGGCCATGACCATGCGGACCGAGGCCAGCTTGCCCAGACGCGCGGCGAAACCCGTGGGCCCGAACAGGACCAGCGGCACGGTGCCCCGCACGATTGAGGTCAGGCCTTGGGCCAGACCGAAGAGCACGGCAAAGACCATCGCCCCCACCAGTGTCGGACCCGTGGTCCAGAGCACCGCCAGCGCCGCGATCAACAACAGGATCGAGATCATCGTGGTGGTCAGCGGGTGCAGGCGCAGGCCGAACAGCATGTCAAGGATCCGCACCCCCACCTGCGCCGGACCCATCAGCGTGCCGGCCGTGACTGCGGCAGCGGCGGGCAGGCCGAAGGCGGTGAGGGTCGAGACCCACGATGCCGAGAGCGCCGAGAACACGAGGCCTGCCACCGCGAAGGCGATGGCGACCCAGAGCATGGCGCGGTTGTGTTGGTCGGCGGGCAGGGGGGCGAACTGCGGGGGCGGTGGGGCGGGGGCGCCTGCGACCGGGATCAGGTCGGGTGCGCGGGTCAGGGTCAGATGCAGGGGCAGGCAGACGAACAGGTTCAGACCCGCGAAGATCAGATAGGCGGTGCGCCAGTCGGCCCACATGAGGATGGCCTGGGTCAGCGGCCAGAAGATCGTCGAGGCAAAGCCGCCCAGCAGGGTCATATGGGTGATGGCGCGGCGGGCGCGGGCGGGGCCGAGGGCTTGGGCCAGCGCTGCGAAGGCGGCGTCATAGAGAACCAGCGTCGCCGTCACCTCGACCGCGATGAGGGCGAGGGAGAGACTGATCAACCCCTGTGCTTGCGAGACAGCGATGAGGGCGAGGGCGGCCACGACCGAGCCTGCGGACATCACGACCCGCGCGCCGTAGTGGTCGACCAGACGGCCTGCGGTGGGGGCGGCCAGCGCGCCCACCAGAAGCGCCAGCGAGAAGGCGGCGAAGGCGGTGCCGGGGGTGATGCCGAGGTCCGCGGACAGGGCCGGGACCACGCTGCCGAAGGCATAGAAGATCGTGCCGAAACCGATGATCTGGGTGATGCCCGCGCCGATCACCAGACGGAGATGCAGCCAGCGGTCGGGGTTTGCGGCGAGGGGGGCGAGGGGCATTCGGGGGCAGTCTTTGCAGGTATCCTGATCCGCGCCACGGGGCGCGTGCGGGGCCGGAATGTCAAGGGGGCAGATCGCAAGGCGAGGGGCAGATCTTGACATGTCCCACCGTGGGACAGTTTTCAGGCGTCATGGATTTCAACGGGTTACACGGGCGTGTTCAGAACTTATTAACAGCTGTGAGCACCGGATTCACCTTTGCAGGGGCACAAAAGCCTGCACACTTTCCTTTGGCGCGGCAATGGCGTAAGACCCTGTGACTTGCGCCGCGTCCCCTGCGGTGCCGCCGAGACAGGGCCATTGATGAGAACGATCACGACGACCGACGAACTTGCCGCCTTCTGCCTTGAGGCCCGCAAACATCCCTATGTCACGCTTGATACCGAATTCCTGCGCGAGCGGACCTATTATTCCAAGCTGTGCCTGATCCAGATGGCGATGCCGGGAACTGATGACAGCACCGCCGCACTGGTCGATCCGCTGGTGGAGGGGCTGTCGCTGGAGCCGCTTTATGCGCTGTTCCGCGACACCAATGTGGTCAAGGTGTTTCACGCGGCGCGGCAGGATCTTGAGATTTTCTATGTCAATGCGCGGGTCTTTCCGACGCCCCTGTTCGACACGCAGGTCGCGGCCATGGTCTGCGGCTTTGGCGAGCAGGCCGGATACGAGACACTGGTCAAGAAGATCGCCAAGGCCACCGTGGATAAGTCATCGCGTTTCACCGACTGGTCGCGGCGTCCGCTGAGTGATGCCCAGAAAATCTATGCGCTGGCGGATGTGACGCATCTGCGCAAGGTCTATGAATATCTGGCCAAGGAGTTGAAAAAGACCGACCGGGCCAAATGGGTCGAGGAGGAGTTGGAGATTCTGACCAACCCCGAGACCTATATCGCGCGCCCCGAGGAGGCATGGGAGCGGGTCAAGACGCGCACCACATCGGGCAAGTTTCTGGCCATCGTGCGCGAATTGGCGCGGTTCCGCGAGGAATATGCCCAATCGAATGATATTCCGCGCAGCCGGGTCTACAAGGATGATGCGTTGGTGGAACTGGCCTCGACCAAGCCGGTGACGCTGAATGATCTGGGCCGGTCACGGCTGCTGCTGCGCGAGGCGCGCAAGGGCGAGATCGCGGACGGGATTCTGGCCGCGATCAAGGCCGGGATGGACTGTCCGCCCGAGAATTACCCGCGCCCCGATCTGAGCCGCGAGAAGATGCAGGTCAACCCGGCGCTGGCCGATCTGTTGCGGGTGCTGCTGAAGGCCAAGACCGAGGATTCGGGTGTGGCGTCCAAGCTGATCGCGTCGAGCGCCGATCTGGATGCGATCGCGGCAGGCGAGCGGGATGTGCCTGCGCTGCGCGGCTGGCGGGCCGAGGTGTTCGGCGCGGATGCGCTGCGCCTGTGCGATGGCAAGATCGCACTTTCGGCCAAGGGCAATGACGTCAGAATCGTGGAATTATAACGGCTTGGCGTTGCGTCTTGACGTAACGCCTTAGCGCCGCGCGACGGTCGCGGCGTTGCGTTCGGCCACCACGCGGATCGTGCGGACGCCTGCCAGATCGCTGTCGCTGACCCGGACGGCCGCCACATGGCTGCGGGCGCGTTCAGGCTGCGGCACCGTACCTGCGGGCGCGGTATAGGCGCGCAATTCATAGGTCAGAACGCCATCGACGGGGACGCCGTCATTCACCGGCTCCAGCGTCACGTTGAAGGCACCGACCGTATCCGAGACCGATGTGGCACGGATCAGCGCGCCGCCCGCAATACGTTCAACGGTGACATCGGACACTTGCGCCACCAGCGGACCTGCGGGGATTGCGACATCGCGCCCGCCAAACAGGGTGATGCCGCCACGACCTGTCGGGATCAGGGGATTGACCGCGGCGTCCTGCACGGGTTCGACCTGTGCGCGGCCAAACCAATTGAACGGGTTGAAGCGCGACTCGCGCACCGTGCCGCATCCGGCCAGCACCAATGTCGAGACCAAGAGGGCCGTAGTAAGGTTCCGCATCCTGTGCTGCCCCATCCGCTGTGTCGCATTCCTTGTCTGCCTACCTTATCGGGTGCGGCTTGAAAAGACGCAAGGCTGCACTGGACGTTTGTGTCCGGCTTGCCTAACTGATGGGACACAGATGAGGGAACAGCACTATGGCCAGCGAACGGTTCGAGGCGATTGTCGAGGATTTCGAGTTCCTTGAGGATTGGGAAGATCGCTACCGCTATGTGATTGATCAGGGCAAGGCATTGGAGCCGTTGCCCGAGGCGTTGCGCGTGCCTGCGACCAAGGTGGACGGTTGCGCCAGTCAGGTCTGGCTGCATCCGGTGATCGAGCAGGGGCGGTTCCGGTTCGAGGGCGACAGCGATGCGATGATCGTGCGCGGGCTGATTGCGGTGTTGCGCGCGCTCTATAACGGGTTGCCCGTGGCCGAGGTGGGGCGTGTGGATGCGCCTGCGGAATTGGCGCGGCTGGGGTTGAATGACCATCTGTCGGCGCAGCGATCGAACGGGTTGCGCGCGATGATCGAGCGGATCAGGTTGGTGGCGGCCGAGGCGGTTTAAGCTTTAGCGAGGGCGGTTTCCAGATCGCCATAGCCGGTGAAGCGGCGCTCGAACGCGAGGCCGAGGCGGGCGGCGCACTCTGCGGCCTTGGTGGTCAGGGCGGGGTCGTCGGTTTGCGCCTGATAGACCAGTTTGGTGTAATGGCCGAAATAGGTGTCGCGCAGTTGTGGGTGGCGGTCGAGGCCCAAGGGTTGCCAGACGAAGGCGTCGAACTGGCGGACAAGGAAATCGGTAAGGTAGAAGGCGGTGAATTCCTCCTCGGCCGTGGCCGCGAAACGGGCATTGCCTTCAAAAAAGCTGTAGCAATGCGGGCCGTCCACCATCTGCACGCCCAAGCGGTCGCAGGTGGCGCGCAGGTGTCCGCCGGTGCCGCAATCGGCATAGACCACGAAGATATGCGGATGGGTGGGGCGGTGTTTGAGCACGGCCTGTTCGACGGCCTGTGGGATGCGGTCGGGGTGGTTGTGCAGGATCGCGGGCAGGCAGGTCAGGTCCATATGGTCCCAGCCGTTGCGGGCGGTCAGATCAAGGATCTCACGCGCGAGGGCGCCGCAGGCGATCAGCAGCACGCGACCCTTGGGGGCTGCGGCCAGATCAAGACCTTCATGGGTCAGGCGGTCGTCATCGAGCAGGTCCATCGTGGTCCCTTTATGGCAAAAGACCCGCGCTGGTGGGCGCGGGCCTGTGTGTCTGGTCAGCGCGGGGGGTGATCAGGCGCGCATGGCGGCCTGATTGTGCTTGCGCGCAACATAGGTTTTCGCGGTTTCCACGGCAACGGCGGCGTCGCGGCAATAGGCGTCGGCACCGATGGCGCGGCCGAATTCCTCATTCAAGGGCGCGCCGCCCACCAGCACGATATAGTCGTCGCGCATGCCTTTTTCGATCAGCGTGTCGATCACGACTTTCATATAGGGCATGGTGGTGGTCAGCAGGGCGGACATGCCCAGAATGTCGGGCTTTTCCGATTCCAGCGCGTCAAGGTAGCTGTCGACGGCGTTGTTGATGCCCAGATCGATCACCTCGAAGCCGGCACCTTCCATCATCATGCCGACAAGGTTCTTGCCGATGTCATGGATGTCGCCCTTGACGGTGCCGATGACCATCTTGCCTTGCTTGGGCGCGCCGGTTTCGACCAGAAGCGGCTTGAGGATGGCCATGCCGCCCTTCATCGCGTTGGCGGCCAGCAGCACTTCGGGCACGAAGAGGATGCCGTCGCGGAAGTCCTTGCCCACGATGGTCATGCCGGCGACGAGGGCTTCGGTCAGGATCTCGTAGGGTTGCCAGCCGCGGGCCAGAAGGATGTTCACGCTCTCCTCGATCTCTTCCTTGAGACCGTCGTAGAGGTCGTCGAACATCTGCTGGACCAGTTCATCGTCATCGAGGTCGGCGAGGATGATGTCGTCTTGATCGTCGGACATGGCGGGTTCCTTGGTTTGCGGCGCTTGCGCGCCTGCGTCTTGCTGTCGTTCGCCCCATCTGGGGCTTTTGTCCACATGGCAGTCGTCGGATTGCGACATGGGCGCAAGCGGTTCCGACCTGTGCCGATGATTTGAGCGGGGCGTTGCCGCAAAGATGCGCTTGGGACGCGGTTTGGCGGCCTTATTCCTCGCGGCGGGTGGTGCGGCGGCTGCGGCGGGGGGCGGCGGTGTCGTCGCCGGTGCCGTCGCCTGCGGAGGAGAAGCCGCCCAGAAGGGCTGTGATCTGGTCCAGTGTCGGGCGCGGACCGCGGGGGCGGGTTTCCAGCGCGCGTTTCATATGTTCCAGATGCACGGGCATGGTGCCGCAGCAGCCGCCGATGATCGTGGCCCCGGCGTCGCGGGCAAGCACGGCATATTCGGCCATCAGTTCGGGGGTGCCATCGTAATGGATATGCCCGTCATGGTATTTCGGGATGCCTGCATTGCCCTTGGCGATGATCGGACGCTCTGTCCCTTGGGCGGCAAAGCCCAGAACGGTGCGCAGCAGATCGGAAGCGCCGGTGCCGCAGTTCGCGCCGAAGGCGATCGGCGGGTTGGGCAGGGCTTCGACCATGTCGACCATGGCCGCAGAGGTCATGCCCATCATGGTGCGCCCGGCGGTGTCAAAGCTCATGGTGCCGCACCATGGCATGCCGGCCAGCGCGAAAGCCTCGGCTGCGGCGCGGTATTCTTCGGGCGCGGAGATGGTTTCCAGCCAGAGCACATCGGCCCCGCCTTCCTTGAGACCTTCGGCCTGTTCGTGGAAGATCTCGACCGCGTTGGCATGGGTCAGGGTGCCCATCGGCGCGAAAATCTCACCTGTCGGGCCCACGGACCCGGCGACCACCACGGTGCGGCCCGATGTGTCGGCGATCTGGCGGCCGAGTTCGGCGCTGATGCGGGACAGCTCGCGCGCGCGCTTTTCGGCGCCGTGCAGTTTCAGGCGGCTGGCATTGCCACCGAAGGAGTTGGTCAGGAAAATGTCGCTGCCCGCATCCACGGCGGATTTGTAGAGCGCGAGGATGCGGTCTGGATGTTCCTCGTTCCACATTTCGGGCGCGTCACCCGAGGTCAGGCCCATGTTGAACAGGTTGGTGCCCGTCGCCCCGTCAGCCATCAGCCAGTCTCGGGTTTGAAGCAGGCGGGTCAGCGCGTCGGTCATGGGAAGTCCTGTGCATGGGAAAAGAGGAATGGCGGAAAAACGAAATGGCCCGGATCAG
>NCJR01000411.1 GCA_002282555.1 Rhodobacterales bacterium 34-62-10 | reverse complement strand
GCACGGCTTTCACGTCCGAACAGGCTTTTGTCAGGCGTGTCGTGCAGATAGATCGCATAGGGGTTCGGGAACATGAACTTGACCGTTCCCAGCGCGTTGGACCGGCTGGGCGGCTGCCGCAAATTATAGGGAAAGGTGCGGGCGGTGTAGCGCGAAAAGTCGATGGCGCTGCGCGGGATCACCCGGCCACGCGCATCGGTCACCTGAAGATGGCTTAATGCGTTCCGGTTGCGTTGCAAGGCGGGCAGATAGTCGCGCTGAATGATGCCATTGGGCACCGTCCAATCGGGATTGATCTCGAGATAGCTCATCATGTCCGAGAATTCCGGCGTCCGTTTGGCCGGATCCACCGCGCCGATGACCGAACGGGTCTGGAAGGTGATCCGATCATCATCGATGATCTTGGATTGGAAATCGGTCAGATTGACCAGAATATGGCGCTTGCCACGCTCCTCGCCCAGCCACCGCTCGCGCTCCATCGCGACGATCACCGATTTCAGGCGGTCCTCGGCGGGCGTGTTGATTTCGGCCATGCTCGAGGCACCGGCCACACCATCGGCGGTCAGACCGTGATCGGTCTGAAACTTTTGCACAGCCGCCTGAATTTCGGCGTCATAGGTCTGGCTGGCGCTCCGGTCCAGATAGCCCATCGCGATCAGGCGGTCCCGTAGCGCCACCACATCGGCACCTATGTCACCCGGTTTCAGGCTTTGGGCCGCGACGGTTTTGCCCCATCCACCCTGCCCCAGAATACGCTCCAGCCGCATTTTCTCTTTCATCAGCCGGTTGTATTCGGCTGTGGAGGGGGCGAGCGTGCGGAAGAATGCGGTCGGCGTGCTGCCGGCAAAGCTGTTGAGCAGCGAGAGACGGTCGCGATAGGCGATCTTGCGGACGATGCCGCGGTCAATGTCGGATGGGACCAGAATGCCCGATTGCAGGTCACGGGCAAACCGCAGGAAGATGCGCGACATCTCGACCTCAAGCAGACCCAGATCACGCGGGCTTCTGGCGTTGCGCATGCTGTCCATCAGCGCATCCGCGCGGTAACGGGCGCTGGGCAGACCATGTTCCGGCGCATCGGCAATGGCTTGCATCAGGGCGCGCCGCCGCTCGGTATCCTGCGGGCCGGTGCCGGTCCAGATCGGGGCATAACCGCTGTCACGATAGAAGGCCGCGATATCCTTGTCAGACGAGGCGGCTTCGGCCACCGCCTGCTGAAAAGCGGTCACGCGCATCTGCTGCCCGGCCTGCGCCAAGGAGCGCGACTGTTCGGCCGTCAAGGTCTGGACAACCTTCTGGGCCTGCGGGACGGCGCTCTGGTTCAGGGTTTGCGTCTGGGAATGTGCGCCCGTGGCAAGACCCAGAGACAGGGCAGGCGCCAGCCCGAAAGACACGATCAGGCGCGACAGCCCCCGCATGCGGGACGGGATAATAAAAGCAGACTGGCCAACGCCAAACATCGCGGTCCTCATTTCAATATCGACTAACTGTAGTGTCCAGCAGTGAAAACTCGTGGAATGAAAGTCCATTCACATTTTGTCATCTTGTTGTGGCCTGCCCCGAGGTGGTGCAGGCTTGCATCGGTTTGGCAAAGAAAACCTTTACTGACACGGGAGTGGCGGGTTTTCGCCGAAATCCTCTTGCATGTGAAAAAACCGGGGAACCGAGACTTGGTTCACGATTCCTTATGTGTAATACCTTACTCCAGCATCTGGGGATGGATGGCAGAAAGCCGCGTAACATCGCGGGGAAACAGGCAAGCGACGGGACTGACGCTCACCATGACCGAAGACAACTCCTCGAGCA
>NCJR01000080.1 GCA_002282555.1 Rhodobacterales bacterium 34-62-10 | reverse complement strand
CGCCGATCACCACGTCGCGGTAGCGGATCGTGGTCTCGCCCGCCACCACACCCGACGCGTTGGTGAAGGCGATCTGGATCTGGACGCCGCGTTCGGCAAAGGTCTGCCACGCAATGCCCAGCGACACGACAAGCGCCACAACGGGCACCAGCCAAACCACCGACAGGTTGCGCCAGAACGAACGCTGCGGCGGGTCGATCCGCATGTTGGCGGGCTCTTGTTGGCTCATCGGGCTGTGCCCTCCTCTGCGTCCCAGATCAGACGGGGATCGAAACTTTGCGCCGCCAGCATGGTGAATGCAACAGACAGCGAGAAACTGACCGCCGCGATGCCCGGGCTGATCGTGGCGGCGAAATCCAGTTGCACCAATGCGGCAAGGATCGCCACGACGAAGACGTCGATCATCGACCAACGTCCGATGAATTCGACCACCTCGAACAGGTGCTGCCGTCCGTGCAGCCCGCTGCCACGGCCGATGCGGGATCCGTCACGCACCACAAGGGCAAGGTAGCCGATGGCAAGGAACTTGCCCACCGGGATGACCACGCTGGCCAGAAACACGATGGCCGCGACCCCGTAGGAGCCGTAATCGATCAGGTCCATCACACCGCCGACGATGGTATTTTCGGTGGTCCGGCCAAAGCTGGTGGTCAGCAGCATCGGGTAGATATTGGCGGGGATATAAACGACAATCCCGGCAAAAAGCCATGCCCAGACACGTTGCAGGCTGCCCGGCATGCGGCTGTGCAAGGGCGCGCCGCAGCGTTGGCAGACGGATACGCCCGCATGGTGGACCTTGCCGCAGCCTTGGCATCCGACAAGCCCGGCCTGTCGCGCCGTGATCGCCGGGGGGATGGGATGGGGGGCGGATGTGGTCATGGCTGTCTGCGCTCTTCCAGCGTTTTCCACACGGAAATGCGGCACATGAAAGTGTCACTGAGCACGGTCACCAGCACCAGCGCGCTGAAGGTCCAGAAAGCCGGACCAAAGGACAGCGTGGCCAGACCCGCCACCTTGACCAGCGCGACCGCGACGCCGACGATAAAGATCTCGGCCATGGCCCAGGGTCTGAGGGCCTGCGCCAGACGGAACACCGGCACGGCATGGCGCGCCGGATGCCACCCCAGCGCCATCGGCGCCAGCGCATAGACAATGCTGGCCAGACGCAGGCTTGGCAGCACGATGATCAGTGCCGCCGTCGCAAAGGTCAGCGGCAGCATCAGCCCCGAGGAAAAGGCCAGCACCGCATCCAGCAGCGAGGAGCGTTGCACCATGCCGCCTGCGCTGATTTCCAGAAACGGGAAAAACACAGCCGCAACCATCAGCACCAAAGCGGTGGCGGCCAGCATCACGATCCGGGTCATCGCCTGTTCGCGCGGCGCCATCAGGACCGTGCCGCAGCGGTGGCAGCGCGCCAATGCACCAACGGGCACCGGCGCGTCCAGTTGCAGGGCATCGCAGTTCGGACAGGCGATCAGGCAGTCCGGGTCAAGCGTGCCAATCGGGGCGGAACCGGTCTGCGTGTGCAGGGAGTCGATGGCTTCATTCATGCCGCTAGTGTCTAGGTCGCGCGCGACAGATGCAAGACGGCGCTGACAGGAACGTGATCCTGACCCCACAATCAGGCGGTGCGGTGCCAACGCGCAAGGCATGAAGCAAGGCATGACGCAGGCAATGGCGCAGGGTTTGCAGCTTGGCGCGGTTTCTGTAGCCTTGTGCCAGCCCGACATGGCGACCCGACATGGCGACGGGCACAACGAAGGGCAAACCGATGCGCAAACCCCAAAGCGTCAAGGCGCTGGATGATCTGGGCCGGGTGCGGCTGTCGCGATCATTCTACATGCGAGATTTCCTGCATAGCGAGGTGGCCACGTTTCATGGCATCCCGAACATCCCCGACGATCCGGATCTGGCCATCGCAGCAGGGCAGCGTTTGTGCGAGGATCTGCTGGAGCCATTGCAGGCCGCGTTCGGGTGTATCGCCATACGCTCGGCCTATCGCAGTGCCGCGCTGAACGCCTTTTGCAATGCGCAACAGCGGGCGGGCAAGGCGGGCTATCCCTGCGCGTCGAATACGAATTCGGCGGCCAATCACATCTGGGATCTGCGCGATGGGGCGGGCCGGATGGGGGCCACCGCCTGCATCGTCGTCCCATGGTTTGCGGACCGCTATGCGGCGGGCGCGGATTGGCGGGCCTTGGCGTGGTGGGTCCATGATCACCTGCCCTATCACAGCCAGTATTATTTCCCGATCAACGCAGCCTTCAACCTGACATGGCGCGAGGACCCCGAGCGGCGGATCGACAGCTATATCGCGCCACGTGGCTGTCTGACCAAGCCGGGCATGGCCAACCATGCCGGATCGCATGCCGATTGGTATGAGGGCTTTCCAGTGGCGACCCAAGGGCCCACACTGTAATGACCTAGCCCGGAGAGTGACATGCCTTTGATCGACCCTGACCGATCCGCCCTGCTGGTGATCGACCTGCAAGCGCGGCTGATGCCCGCCATCGACCAGTCTGACCTGCGCCTTGCCAATGCAGCGCGCCTGATCCGTGCGGCAGAGGTTCTGAACATCCGACGCCATGTGACAGAGCAGAACCCGCGCGGGCTGGGGCGGACGGTCGAGGGGCTGGATATCCAGCAAGATGAGGCTTTGCCGAAGATGTGTTTCGACAGCCTGCGCGATCCGGCCATCGCTGCACACCTAGCAGGAGACACGGCCCTGGTCGTCTGTGGCTGTGAAGCGCATGTCTGCGTACTGCAAACCGTGTTGGGGCTGCGCGCGATGGGGCGGCAGGTCTATGTGGTGGCCGATGCCTGCGGATCACGCACGGAGGCGAACCGGCAGGCAGGTCTGGCGCGGATGCAGGCGCACGGGGCCGAGATCGTCACCACCGAGATGGTGATCTTTGAATGGCTGGGCGGCGCGGATCATCCGGCGTTCAAGACATTGATACCGCTGATCAAGTGAGGGATCACCGACTCGGTTGACAGCAACAGGCGCAGGGCGCGAGGCTGGTCGGCAGGGCGGGACTGATCCGCCCACCCAAAGGACGGGACGGACCCGCCCCCAACAAACAGGGAGTGTGAAACGATGTGCCTTGCCTGTGTGATGACTTCAGTAAAGAACCGGATGTTGAGCCGCCGCGATCTGTTTCGCGGCACCGCTGCGAGTGCGGCTGCGGTGGCCCTTGGCGGGGCGGGCGGCGCGGCGCTGCTGGGCGCGCGGCCTGTGGCGGCGGCCAGCCACGCAAGTGTGGCGGACATGACCCATACGATCCACCCGGAATTCCCCACCTTTTTCGGCGATCAGCAATTCTTCGAGGAACAGAAGTTCAATTTCGCCGAACACAGCTTCAACCTCAAGGAATTGCGGGTGAATGAACATACGGGCACGCATGTGGATGCACCGCTGCATTTTTCGGCGGATGGCACCTCGGTCGATGAGATCGCGGTCGAGAACCTGATCGTGCCGCTGTGTGTGGTGGATATCCGCGAACGCGCCGCCGCCGATGCGGATGCACAGGTGACGCCCGACGACCTGAAGGCGTGGATCGCCGCCAATGGCCCGATCCCGGAGCGCGCCTGTGTTGCGATGAACTCGGGCTGGGGCGCCTTTGTGAACGATCCCAAGTTCCGCAACGCCGATGCCGAAGGCAAGATGCATTTCCCCGGCTTCCATGTCGAGGCGGCGCAGATGTTGCTGGAAACCGGCGCTGCGGGCATTGCCAGCGATACGCTGTCGCTGGATCACGGGATCTCGCCGGATTTCGCGGCGCATTACGCGTGGTTGCCGCAGAACCGCTGGGGCATCGAATGTCTGGCCAATCTGGATGCGGTCCCTGCGGCGGGGGCGACACTGGTGGTGGGCGCGCCCAAGCATCGCGGCGGCACCGGCGGGCCTGCACGCGTCTTCACCCTGATCTGACCGACAATAGGGGGCGTGCCGCAGCGCGCCCCCTTGTTTTCAAGGAGCATCCGATGGCCACCGTCACCCCCCCTGCCGATCCCGAAGCCGATCCCCGCGTGAAGGCGGTTTTCGATGATATCCGCGCCACGCGGCAATCGGATTTCATCAACAATGTCTGGCGCTATCTGGCCTTTGATCCCGGTCTGCTGGAAGAGGTCTGGCGCGACGTCAAGGCGGTGCTGGCCACGCCATCGGCGCTTGATCCCAAGGTCAAGGAAATGATCTATGCCGCCGTATCCATCGCCAACGCCTGCGATTACTGCACCCATTCGCATCTGGCTGCGGCCCGCGCCAAGGGCATGACGGCGGCGGAACAGGCCGATTTGTTGCGCGTTGTGGCCACGGCGGGCAAGACCAACCATATCCTGAACGCGATCCGGCCGCCGATTGACGATGCCTTTCTGGCAGACAAGACCTGAGCCACAGGCAAACAAGCAAGATCGGCGGGCACAGGCCTGTGCGGTCGGGGCGTTGCGCGATACACGGCAATGTGACGGAACGGATGCTGCTCCTTCTGCGTTGAGTGTCCAGATAAGCCAAGTCCTTCGGGATGCGGTCCGGCACGGCCCAGCTTGGGCACAGCACAAAGGCACAGACATGACACGCAGAGCATTGAAAACGACGACCGCCAGTCTTCTGGCAATCTCGCTGATCCAGCCCTATCCCGCGATGGCGCAGATTCGTGCATTGACCCCGCATTCGGCGCATCAATCCAGCGTGAATACCGAGTCGGAGCGCCTTTTTCTTGCGCAAACGCAGGCGGAGGCCGAGGTGACATCGTGCTTCAGCGAGGGCGAGGTCGATACCGAGCGGTGTGATATCGACATGCTGCGGGCCGAGTTGGAACTGCTTCTGACAAATGGTTTGCCGGATGCGGCGGACCGTTCGGCCGAAGATGAACTGACATCGGCGCTGAGTGTCGAGGAACGGATCGGGCTTCTGAGCGCCGCAATCGAGAATGCGGAACGTGAAGCCTCGGTTGAGGGAACGGCCACGGTTGCTGCCACAGCCGAGGTTGATCCTGCGGCGGAGGCGCAAGCTGCGGCCGAAGCCGAAGCCGCCGCACGTGCCGCAGCAGAAGAAGCGGGACAGGCACAGGCCGCAGCGGAAGAGACCGCGCAAGCCGAGGCTGACGCGGCGGCTGCGGCCCAAGCCGAAGCTGCCAACGCCGCTGCAGCCGAGGCGGAACAGGCCGCCGCTGCAGCCGAGGCGGAACAGGCCGCCGCTGCCGCTGCTGCCGCCGAAGACGCGGCTGAAGCCGAAGCCGCGCGCGTGGCACAAGCCGAGGCAGAGGCCGAAGCTGCGGTGGAAGCAGAAGCCGCCGCCGCCGCCAAGATGGAAGAACAGGCGGAAAGCGCCGTTGATGATGCGGCCGAAGCCGTCAGCGATGCAGCGGACGAAGCGATCACAGAGGCTGAACGCGCAGCGCAGGAGGCCGAGGCCGCGGCGCAAGCGGCCACAGAGAACGCGCAGGACGCCACCACCGAGGTCGAGACGGACACCACAGCCGAAACCGACACGCCCCCCGAAGCCGGCGCAGAGGCGACAGCCGAGGCTGAGGCTGATACGGCGACCGAAGCTGAAACGGCGGGAGATACTACGGCGGATGCAGCGACGGCCCCCGCGGATACAGCACCAGGGACCGAGGCTGAGGCTGTCGCCGAAGCCGAGCCTGCCCAGCCGGAAACCGTGGCAACTGCCGAGGAAGAGGCGGAAGCCTCTGCTCTGAAAGATGCCGAGATCGTGGCCGAGCAAGAGGAAGCTCAGGGCCTTGCCGCAGTCGAGGCGGTGCTGGAGGCCGCGACGGGTGAGACCACGGCGGGTGAGACCTCGACCGAGACCACGGGCGATACCGCAGCCACCGGGAGCAGCGAAGCCGAGACCGGTGCGGATGTCACAACCGAAGTGGTGACCGAAGCGGGCACCCGCAGCAGCGACGAGGAATTCGCCGCCACCGCACGGGGCACCGAGGCGCAGTCCGACAGCAACGGGTTGTCCAATCTTGAAAAGGCAGGACTTTTGGCACTTGGGGCTTTGGCCGTGGGCGCGATTGTTCAGAACGGGCAGCGTGTCGCCGCGACGTCAGGCGACCGTGTGATCGTCGAGGACAATTCCGGCCGGTATCAGGTATTGAAAGACGACGATGCCCTGTTGCGCCAGCCCGGGGCAACGGTTGAGACCCGTCGCTTTGATGACGGATCCACCATCACGCTGACCACGCGCGAAGACGGGACAAGCGTGAGCACGATCCGGGATGCCTCGGGTCGGGTGCTGCGTCGGTCGGTGATCGACAGCAATGGTCGGGAAACGTTGCTGATTGATGACATCGCGACTGTGGAGCCCGTTGATGTATCGACCCTGCCTCCGGCCCCGAGCCAACGTCTGACCTTCCGCGAGGCCCGCAGCACGGATGAATTGCGCGCGGCCCTGCGTGAGGCCGAGTTGCGTGATCTGGACCGGACGTTCAGCCTGCGTCAGGTGCGCGAGATTGTCGAAGTGCGCGAGTTGGCCCCCCAGATCAGCATCGAGGACGTGACCTTCCGCACCGGATCGGCCGCTATTGAGCGGACCGAGGCCGAGCAACTGCGCGATATCGGGCTGTTCATGCGGGAAATGATCCGGGAAAACCCGGGCGAGGTGTTTCTGATCGAGGGTTATACCGATGCGGTCGGCAGTGCGGCGTCCAACCTGCTTTTGTCGGACCGTCGCGCCGAAAGCGTGGCGCTTGCGCTGACCGAATATTTTGATGTGCCGCCGGAAAACATGGTGGTGCAGGGCTATGGCGAACGCTTCCTGAAGATCCCCACGCTTGAGGGCGAGCGTCAGAACCGTCGCGTGGCGGTGCGCCGCATCACCGATCTGATCGCGTCGCGTTAATCCACTCCGACCTCAAGACTGCATGCGGCCCGCCCTCCACGGCGGGCCGTTTCGCATGGCAGGGTCAGGCCACGCCATAAGAATGCAGGAAGCGGTCCACAGCCCGCGCAATCGCCTGTGCGGGATCGTCGGGCGTGGGCACCTGATAGATGTGACGGCGGATGCCGATATAGACGATGCCGCCATGCAGGTTCCAGATATCCTCCATCTGCGGATCGACGGGCTGGGGGGCGGCGGCGCGGATTTCCTCCAGCAGCGGATGCAGGATCACGCTGCCCATATGGTGCAGGTAGCGGCGGTTCAACTCGGCCCCGGCCAGGCCCGAGAACATGAAGATCCGCATCCATTCATATTCAAAGATCAACTGGCTGTATTCGGTATAGAAGGTCAGCATCCGGGTGCGCAGCGGCACTGTGCGATCCGTCAGGCGCGCGGGCCAGTCGGGTGACAGCCGGTCGATATAGACATGGGCATAGACGGCCTCGATGATCTCGGCCTTGGTGGCGAAATAGTTGAACAGCAGCGACTGGGTGATCCCCAGCCGTTTCGCCAGATCGCGGGTTTTCCCGTCCAGCCCGACATCGGCAAAGAAGGTCACGGCCCCTTCGACGATCTGGCGGCGGCGTTCCTCGGGCGGCAGGCGGCGACGCTCGACAGGTTCGGCGGCGGTCATGTCGGGCGAGGTCTGGTCCATGAAACATCCTTACGGTGAACGCCGCCAGAGGTAGCGCAAAAATATCCCTTGCAAAACCATGCAAGATATAGATCATTCGATCAATAGGGTTGATCATATGATCAACAAGCTCGTGGAGGCGGGCACCTGTGAGGGAGGAATTCGCATGAAGGCTTTGGCGGGCGGCTATGCTCGGGCAAGGGATGTCGCGCACGCGCTGGATTTGCTGGCGCAGGCTGACGGGTTGGGCCGTGTGCTGGCGGGCGGGCAAAGCCTGATCGCCGCGATGAACATGCGTCTGAGCACGGGCGACATGCTGGTGGAT
>NCJR01000410.1 GCA_002282555.1 Rhodobacterales bacterium 34-62-10 | reverse complement strand
GTGAACGCCGAAATCGACGGCACCGATGTGGTCTACAAGAACTTCGTCCACATGGGTGTGGCCGTGGGCACCCCCTCGGGCCTTGTCGTGCCCGTGGTGCGCGACGCCGATCAGATGAGCTTTGCCGCCATTGAAAAGAAGATCGCCGAACTGGGTGTGCGCGCCCGTGACGGCAAGCTCTCCATGGCCGAGATGCAGGGCGGTTCCTTCACCATCTCAAACGGCGGCGTCTATGGCTCGCTGATGTCCTCGCCCATCCTGAACCCGCCGCAGTCGGGCATTCTGGGGATGCACAAGATCCAGGACCGCCCCGTGGCGATCAACGGTCAGGTGGTGATCCGCCCGATGATGTATCTGGCGCTGTCCTATGACCACCGCATCGTCGATGGCAAAGGCGCGGTCACCTTCCTCGTCCGCGTGAAAGAGGCGTTGGAAGATCCCCGCCGCCTGCTGATGGATTTGTAAACCGCTTGCGAAGGGCGCGTGATCCGCGCGCCCTTCCCCTTGCCCGCTGTGGCACCCTTTGACCTTCGGTATTTCCCCCATGACCGCCGCATCGGACCAGACCGCAATCGTCTCCTGTATGCGCAACGAGGGGCTCTTCATCCTTGAATGGCTGGCCTATCATCAGACCCTTGGGTTTGATCATGTGGTCGTGGTCAGCAATAATTGCACCGATGGGTCGGACGCGCTGCTGGACGCGCTGGCCGCCAAGGGCCACCTGACCCATATCCGCCAGACCGTCGCGCCCGGCACCCCGCCGCAGGACAGCGGCATGGCGCTGGTGCTGGACTGGGCGCGCGCAAATGGCGTGACGTGGCTTTTGCATATCGACAGCGATGAATTCCTGAACATCACCGCAGGGGGCGGGCGCTTGCCTGACCTGATGGCGAACACGGCAGAGGCCGATGTGGTCGCGATCCCGTGGCAGTTGTTCGGCGATGCAGGGCTGGCCGAATGGACCCCCGGCATGGCCGTCCTGCCCAGCTTCACCCGCGCCGAACCCGCGCCAGAACCGCGCGTGACCAAATCCAAATGCCTGTTCCGCGCCGCCAGCTTTGCCGCCGCCACCGACCACAACCCGCGCGACCCGCTGGTCGCCAGCCCGGTGGTTGTGAACCCCGATGGCACGCCGCTGCACGCGGCCAGCCTTTACCAAGACCGCTCCAGCCGCTTTCGCCCGCATGATCTGGCCGCCAGCAACGGAACCGCCCGGATCAACCATTACGCCGTGAAATCCCGCGACCTGTTCATGATGAAGAACGACCGCGGCGACGGGCAGGGCAAACAGGGCGAGACGAAATATCACCTCGGTTCGAACTGGCACCGCTCGGCCAATAAAAACGATGTCGAGGACCGCACCATCCTGCGCCACTGGCCCGAAGCGCAGGCGCGTCTGACAGCGTTCCGGCAAGACCCCGCCATCGCCGCGGCAGAGAAAGCCTGTTTTGTCTGGTTCACCACACGCAAATCCGCCATTCTGACGCCCGAAACACTGGCCCTCTGGACCCGTCGCGAAAGGCCGAACCCATGACACAGACCATGACGCCCGAACTGACCGCCCTCGCCCTTGCGGGGCTGTTGCAGGTGGTGCAGTTCATGCTGATGTCGATCCCCGCCAATCTGGAACTGGGACCGGGCAAGACCCTTGGCCCCCGCGATCCCGACCGTCTGGGCAAGCCGCTGATCGAACAGGTCAGCCCGCGCACGGGCCGCCTGTTCCGCGCCCTGAACAACCACTTCGAGGGGCTGATCATGTTCACCCTCGCCGTGGTCGTGGTCACCCTGTCCGGCCAATCCACCGGCTTTACCGCCGCCTG
>NCJR01000409.1 GCA_002282555.1 Rhodobacterales bacterium 34-62-10 | reverse complement strand
GCGATCGAGGTCAGCAGCGCATTGCGGATGCCATGCTCGGCAATCTCACCACGCACATCATCATCCATGCCCTTCATGAAGCCGGACGACAGGTAAGCCTTGCTCTCGAACAAGGGGAAAGCCCCCTTCTCTTTGGCCAGATCCACGGATGCCAGATAGGATGCACGCGCAATCGCCTTCATCCATGCTTCGGTTTGCGCGGCAGCATCCTCGCTACCATAGCGCAGACCCAGCATCAGGAGCGCATCGGCCAGGCCGGTGACCCCGAGGCCGATGCGACGCTTGGCCTGGGCCTCAGCGCGCTGCTGCTCGAGCGGGAAGTTGGAGATATCGACGACGTTGTCCATCATCCGGACAGCAAGACGCACCAGATCGTTCAGCTCGTCCAGGCAGATCTCTGCATTCGACTCATATGCATTTTTCACAAGCCGCGCCATGTTGATCGACCCCAGGAGACAGGCACCATACGGGGGCAGGGGCTGCTCGCCACAGGGGTTGGTGGCTGCGATGGTTTCGCAATAGCCGAGGTTGTTGGCGGCATTGATCCGGTCGATGAAGATCACACCCGGCTCGGCATGGTTATAGGTGTTGGTCGTGATACGGTTCCACAGATCCTTGGCTTTGATGGTGCCCCAGACCTTACCGTTGAACACGAGATCCCAATCGGCATCTGCCTTGACGGCATCCATGAAAGGATCGGTGATCAGAACCGACATGTTGAAGTTCCGCAGACGGGCAGCATCAGCCTTCGCATCAACAAAACGCTCAATATCCGGGTGATCGCAACGCATCGTGGCCATCATGGCCCCGCGCCGCGCACCGGCCGACATGATCGTGCGGCACATCGCATCCCAGACATCCATGAAGGACAGGGGGCCGGACGCATCGGAGCCCACACCAATGACGGGCGCGCCCTGGGGGCGAATGGTCGAGAAATCATAGCCGATACCGCCGCCCTGCTGCATAGTCAGCGCGGCCTCTTTCAGCATATCGAAGATGCCCGCCATGCTGTCGGGGATCGTGCCCATGACATAGCAGTTGAACAGCGTCACATTGCGATCAGTGCCGGCACCCGCGGTGATGCGCCCTGCGGGCAGAAAGCGAAAACCGCTCAAGGCATCATAGAAGCGCTCTTCCCAGAGATCTGCATCTTTTTCCGGCTGCGCCAGGGCGCGCGCGATGCGGCGCCAGGTATCTTCAACAGTGAGATCCTGAACAGCCAGGTTGCGGCCCTCGGCGGCAGGCCCCTTCGTGGGGGCCTCCTTCAAGCGATATTTTGCATCCCAGATCATTTCCGAGATGGGCATATCGAACTGGACGGGAGCGGCGGGTGCGACAACATCTTTCATGATTTTCTCCAAGTGATGAGTATCTTATTTTTCGCAAGCTACGGGCGGTCTGTGAAACGAGCAAGTAGCGATGATCTCGGTAATTGTGAAAAAATTACCATATCTAGCGATCACGGTCAATCAAACAACAAGATATATGGCACATTTTTTCGCAGAAAGTCGTGCGAACCTTGATCATATGGATGGGCCAGGCGGGGAAGCCTCTGTATCTCTCCCGAAGACCGCCTGGCGCTCCCAGCCGACAAGCCTCGCAGCCGGAATGCTGTCGAAGATCCTGCGAAACCCCGGATCATCCATAGACCACAAGCAAATACTCGGGCTCGGAGCGGAGGGGCGATGAACCAGCAGCTGACCATTCGTGAGACGCCAGATCATGACCAAAACCCGCCACCACAAGCCCCTTCCAACCTGCGGATTGGTGGGGGAGCCTGAGTGAGGCTGGTGGCATCTTCAGTCCGGGCGCTCCTGCGCCT
>NCJR01000079.1 GCA_002282555.1 Rhodobacterales bacterium 34-62-10 | reverse complement strand
GCCTTCGGTATCGGCGGCATAGGCGTCGAACAGGGCGCTGGCATGGGCATCGGGATCGAGCGGGACCACGTCGCACCATTGGCCTTGCATCGGTGTGCGGGGTGGGCGCGGGCGTGGCAAGCTGATCGTCAAAGGTGCGCCGACAGGTTGACCTAACGCGTTGAAATGATCCGACATGCCGTGGTCCTTTTTGCAGCTATTCCCTGTCAGACTAGGCAGATATGGGGTGGTCGGATAGGTCCAGACTGCCGGGTCAGCTACGTCCAACGAATTCGAACGAGAATTGGCGGCGCGCGCCGGAGGGTGGTTTCGGGAAGGGGGCGGCGCGGCGGATATGATCGAGTGCGACCCGATCCAGATCGGGCGAGCCGGAGCTTTGCAGCACCTGGACGGATGCCAGCGCGCCTGCGTCCGAGATCGAGAAGGCCACGACAGTGCGACCGCGTGACGGGGCGCGAGCTTTGCGGGTGCGGCTGATCTGGGTCAGTACGGCGCGGCCATAGCTGGCGCTGGCCGCTGTGCCACCATCACCCTGCGCGCTTGCCTGACGGGAGGGGGCGGCTGCGGTTTTGGCGGTGTCCTGTCCGGTGGTGGTGCCGCGCGTGGCGTTGCGGTCGGCATTGCCCTGTGGTGCGGGATCTGCGCGGCGTGTGATCTTTTGCGGCGCGGGGCGGTCCGGGCGGGGGTGTGGGCGCAGCGATTGCGCAGGCGCGGTGGTGGCGGTTTCGGATGCCGGGGTCAGGGTTTCGGGCGGGGTAACCGGGGATAGTGCCGCCATTTGTGGGGCATCGACGGCGGGCGCTGCATCGGCCAAGGGAACCGGGCTTGCCTGCACCGGCGGGACAGGTGCGGCCTGCGCCACGGGAGCCGTGGCCTGGCCAGTGGTTTGGGGGGTTATTGTCTGGGGCGCTATTGTCTGGGGCGGCGGGGCGGCAAAGGCGGCGCCCTGTGCCCTGTCTGCGAAACTGTCGCCCAGGGTCGGCAGCGCCGCGGACGTGCCACCTTGCAGGGCAACGTCAGTGTCAGGTGTCAGCTGAAGGAAGCCTGCCGCGTGGAGGGCGCCTGACAGGGTCAGGGCAATGGCGGCGATAGCGGATTGGCGCAGGCGGGTCATGGCGTGCCCCTTTCGGTGACGATGCGGACTTCGGCGGCGCCTGCGGCACGCAGGGCGCGGGCCAAGGCGATGAGTTCGGTTGCAGGCGCGTCGCGATCGGGCATGATGCGGGCGATGCCCTGCGCCTTGGGTGGCAAGGCCGCGACATAGGCGGCGGGATCGGCGAGCGCGCCTTGCCAGATCACCGCGCCTGTGGCGGTCATGGACAGGACATCGGGCGGGACCAGAGGATCGGCCTGCGCCAGTTGCACCAGACGCAGATCGGCGGGCGGGGGTGTGGCGATGGTGCCGGCCACAAGAAAGAACATCAGCATCAGAAAGACCACGTTGATCAGCGTGATCGTCGGATCGGCGCGGCGGCGCGGATATGGCATGCGGCGCGGCATCAGCCCAGCACCTGCACGCGCAACCCCGGCTGGCGGCGCAATTCGACCAGCAGATCGGCCAGACGCTGTGCTGTGACGCCGGGGGCAAGACTGACGAGGATGTGAGGATCGGTCTGATCCAGATCGGTGATCCGCTGGTTCAGCGCGTCCATCGGGGCGGGTTGACCGTTCACTGTCACATCCTCCGGGGCGAGCCGCAGGAAGATGGGCGCGGTTTGCGCGGCCCCTGTGCCGCTGCCGCCTGCGACAAGCGGCAGTTCGGCGGTGCGGGTGAAGGTTGTGGTCAGCATGAAGAACAAGAGCAGCAGGAAGATCACGTCGACCAGCGAGGTCAGTGACAGGGTGCGGCGGCGGAAGGGAGCGCGCGCGGCCATGGTCAGGCGGATCGGGTGCGCAGGTCTGACCGTTCAACCGGGGCGGGGAGCGCAAGCTGTGGCAGGACCGGGCCGCAGAGGGTTTCGACCATGGTATCGGCAAGACGGCGATGGGCGGCGATCCGCGTCTCGAACGCGGTCAGGATCAGGGAGACCGGCATGGCGATGGCAAGACCGACAGCGGTGGTCATCAGCGCCACCCAGATGCCACCCGCCAGCAGCGACGGATCGACCGAGGCCCCTGCCCCTTGCAGGGCCTGAAACGCTTCGATCATGCCCAGGACCGTGCCGAACAGCCCCAAGAGCGGAGCCACTTGTGCGACCGCATCCAGAAAGCGCAGACCGGTTTCGGCGCGGGCCAGTTCCACCTCAGCCTCGCTGTGCAGGCGGTCGCGCAGGCTGGCTGGCGGGGCGGATGAGGCCAGTGCGCGCAACGCCAGACGCGCCAGCGGATCGCCCAGTTGCGCCAGTGCGTCACGCGCGGTTCTGGACTGACCTTGGGACAGGGGCACAAGGGCCGCCTGTAGCCGGGCCGCGCGGCCCAGCCCCAGCATCCGCAGATGCACCAGTTTCCACAGGATCACGGCCCCGGCCAGAACCGACAGGCCCAGCAGCACGGCCACGACCCAGCCGCCCAGCGCGATGAAGTCATTCAGCCTGACGGCAAGATCGTGCATGTGTTCACCCCGAGATTGTTATGGTTTCAATACGGCTGTAGACCGTCATGGCAGCGGCGCAGGCGGCAGGGTCCAGCCCCGTGCCCGTTCCCGGTCCCGTGCCCGTTCCCGCGCAGGTGCCCACGGCATTGATCAGGACCTGCCCGATCCGGTCACAGGTCAGACCGGGCAGATCGAATTGCCGCACCCGGGGGCGCGACTGCGGCAAGCTTTGGAAATCCAGCAGCGCAAGGCGATCCACCAGACCATCCGGCGTGAAGATCACCGCCTCGACCACAAGGGCCGAGATATCCGCCGCCAGCGCGTTCGTGGCGACGAAGGTGATGCGGCATCCGCTGTCCTGTTCCGCCACGGCGTTGAGTTCGAGCGTGAGCAGGGGGGCCTCGGCGTGAAGCGGTGCGCCTGTGAGGACGGCGGCAATCAGAAGCGGAAATACGGATGGGCGCATCACTCTCTCCTTAGAAGGTTTTGGCCAGAGTGAGGCTGATCGTGCGGCCCGGAGCCGTATCTAGCGCAAGATTGTTGCGGTAAGTCGCATCAAAGACGTTGTCTATTGCAAGATTGACCTGCAACCCTTCCAGTGCGCCGCGATCCGGCGACCATGTGGCGAAAAGGTCATGGGTGTCATAGGCCCGCCCGGAGGTGGTGGCCGAGGATGTGGTGATGCTGTCGAAATAGGAGGCGCGCCAGCCGAGGGTCAGGTTCTGCGCGGGCAGTTTCGCGCCCAGCGTCAGAACGGTGTTTTCAGCGGGCGTGTCGGCCAATGTCAGCCCGGTCGCGCGATCCTCGCTGCGGACCTGCGAATAGGCGAGTTGCGCGAACCAACGTTCCGCATCGTAGCTGGCTTCGACTTCCGCACCCCAGATTTCCGCCGCGTTGATGTTCGAGAAATAGGGCACCGCCGGACCGCGTGGGACGCGGGGCGTCACGGCGATCAGGTTGGTGATGTCGTTGTGGAAGGCGGTGGCCTTGAGTTGGAAACTGTCGCCGTCGGACAGCAGATCGAAGCGCTGGAAGGTGAAGCCCAGTTCGACCGTGTCCGCGCTTTCCTTGTCCAGTGTCAGGCTGGGCAGGCGTTGGGGCAGACGGCCCGCTGCCTCGGTCGAGAAAAGCTCGTCCAGCGTGGGCATCCGTTCGGTGCGGGCCAGCGAGCCGAACACGGACCAGTTATCGTTGAATTTATACATGGCTGCCAGCTTGGGCGAGACTGACGTTTCCGATTGCTGCCGCGCGCCTGCGGCAATCGCGGCATCGCTGGGGGTCAGTTCGCCGAAATCGACGCGGATGCCGGGGATCAGGGTCAGGCGGTCGTTCCAGACCAGTTCGCCCTGCGCGTAAAGGCCCAGTTTCTGATCGGTGCCTTCGGGATGGAAACCCAGCGGTCCGAGGATCGAGGTCGCGCTGCGTTTCTGTTCGGAGAGTTGTACGCCGAGGGTCAGGTAATTCTCCCACGCGCCGGAGGAGAGATCGGCGGTGTTTTCGATCTTGAGGCTGGTGGTGCGGTAGCTGAAGTCACTGTCGCAGAGAACTTGTGCCTGTCCCGGCGCACAGCTTGCGGCCAGCGAGAAATCATCCTTTGCGACCTGCGTATCCGTGACGGACAGGCCCACGGTCAGATCGATCAGCGGATTGGCAGCGGCTTCGTGGCGCCATGTCAATGTCGCGGTGTCGTCGATGGCGCGGATGTCGCTGGTGCCGAAACCTGCCACGGCTGCGCCGCCCGTTTGGGCCACGACGGTGTCATCCAGACGGGTGTCGGTGCGCGAGAGGGACAGGGTCATCGACTGATCGCTGTCATTGCCGAAACGATAGGTGCCCTTGGCCAGCCCCGACCAGCGGTCATAAGCCGTGCCGGGAAGGGTGACGCCTGAGCCATCCTTCACATCATCGCTTGTGGCGGTGTTGATGGCCCCCAGCAGTTCAACATCATCAGAGGGGCGGCTGGCGAAGATCACGCCCACACGAAGGCCCTCGCCATTGCTGTCATAGCCGGTCTTGAAGCGCAGCGCCTGCGTGTCGCCGGGTTCGAGAAAATCACTGGCATCCTTGGTCGTAAAGTTGATCACGCCGCCAATGGCCCCGGTGCCGTAGAGGGTGGACGACGCCGGGCCGCGCAGCACCTCGACCCGTTTGTAAAGCTCCAGATCGCCGAAGAACGACCCCATGCGGTATTGCTCGAAGAATTTGGGGGCGCCATCCACGTTGACGATGATCCGCGCCTCGGATGCGGTTTGTTCGGAGTTGCCGATGCCCCGGATGTTGAACGCCTGCCCGACGGGGCGCGCCGAGGCACCTGCGCCCTGCACGCCCGGCACGGATTTGAACAGATCGGTCACGGTGGCGGGTTGGTCGCGGTCCAGATCCTCCTGTTCGACGGAGGTCACGGCTTGCGGCGTGTCGATTGCGACCTTTTCGGCCCCTGCCCCCAGAATCAGGCGGCCGAGCGGGGTGAAACCCGTGGCTGCGTCTTGCGCCAGCGCGGGCGTCGTGGCCAGCGCAGCAAGGGTGACGGAAAGCAGAAGGTGCCCCTTGGGGGCGGGAAAATGAGCAGGCATGAAGCGTCCCTTGGTGTTGCTGTCTGCGGGGAAGCTGGCCTGCGGTCACGCTGTGGCTGGCGGCTGAAATATCTGACTTGAACTGTCAGGAAAAGGCTTCTAGATATTCCGACTGTAACTGTCAAGTATATCCGGGAGATATGTTTGACGCCTCCTGCGCTCCAGCCAGGCCATACGGCCCGCCAGACCCCCGCGCCCTTGCTGTATTCTGAAAGGACCGCCTGATGGCTGACCATGCTTTGCTGACTGCTGACACGATTCGCGCCCTGCGCGCCGAGAACCCCAAGCCCCGCGCCCGCGATTTCGCGCAGATGCACCGGATCACCGAGGCTGATCTGGTGGCCGCCCATGTTGGCCAGTGGGCGGTGGCGATTGACGCCACGCCGGACCGGTTGATGCCGTGGATCGCGCAGATGGGTGACGTGATGGCGCTGACGCGCAACGCATCCTGCGTGCATGAACGCATCGGCACCTATGAGGATTATCACGCCGGACCCCATGCCCAGATGGTGCTGGGGGCTGAGATTGATCTGCGGATTTTCCCGTCGCATTGGGTGCATGGTTTTGCCGTGCAGGAGGCGGGCGAAGATGGGATCAAGCGCAGCATTCAGGTGTTCGATGCGGCGGGCGATGCGGTGCATAAGGTGCATCTGAAGCCAGCCTCGGATGTGGCGGTGTTTGAGCGGATGCTGGCTGATCTGCGGCTTGCGGTGCAGGGCGATCATCTGATGTTGGGGCCACGCGCCGCTGTGGAGGGGCCGCGCGCGGAGGCGGGCCGGGCCGATGTACTGCGCGCCGAATGGGACAAGATGACCGACACGCATCAGTTTCTGAAGCTGGTGCGGAAGCTGAAGATGAACCGGTTGGGGGCGTATCGCGTGGCCGGTGAGCCGCATGTGCGGGCGCTGACACCCGAGGCGGTGACGCTGGCCCTGCGCGGGGCGGCGGATCGGGCGATCCCGGTGATGATCTTTGTCGGCAATGCGGGCTGTATCCAGATCCATGGCGGGCGGATCGAGAGGATCGTGCCGATGGGTCCGTGGATCAATGTGATGGATGCGCGGTTCAACCTGCATCTGCGGGCGGATCATATCGCCGAGGTCTGGTGCGTGACCAAGCCCACCAAGACGGGGGACGCGGTGAGTATCGAGGCGTTTGATGCGGAAGGCGCGTTGATCCTGCAGATCTTTGGCTATCGCAAGGACGTGGACCCGGCGGCTTGGGATGCGCTCTGCGCGGGGCTGCCCGAACGCGCCGAGGTGATGGCATGAGGCTGACGGTGACAACGCTGCATCTGGGGCTGGGGGCTGGATTGCTGGCGGTGGGGTTGATGGCCCTGCCGATGGCACCGCACGCGCAGGCGGTGGATGCGCCGCGCGTGGTGACGCTGGGCGGTGCGGTGACCGAGATTGCCGTGGCGCTGGGGGCGGAGGATCAGCTGATCGCGCGGGATTCCACCTCGACCTATCCGGGGTCGGTGCTGGAGTTGCCCGATGTGGGTTATGTCCGCGCGCTGTCGCCTGAGGGGGTCTTGTCGGTCGCGCCCGATCTGATCCTGTCGGTGGACGGTGCCGGGCCTGCGGAGACCATCGCCGTGCTGGAAGCGGCGGGGGTGGAATTCGTGACCATGCCCGATGATCCGACACCGCAGGGTGTGCTGGACAAGATCAATGCCGTGGCCATGGCGCTGCGCCTGCCTGACGCGGGGGCTGCGTTGAGGGCCGAGGTGGAGGCCGGGCTGGACGCAGCCGAGGCACGGGCCGAGGCTGTGACGGAGCGGAAACGGGTGCTGTTCGTGCTGTCGCTGCAAGGCGGGCGCGTGATGGCGGGGGGCGAGGGATCGTCGGCTGAGGGGATCATCACGCTTGCCGGGGGTGTCAATGCCGCGACCGGGTTTCAGGGATACAAGCAGATGACGGATGAGGCGGTGATCGCCGCCGCACCCGATCTGATCCTGATGATGGACCGCGAGGGGGACCTGTCGATCACAGCCGAGGATGTGATGACACATCCTGCGCTGGGTCTGACCCCTGCGGCCGGAAACGGGCAGATCCTGCGGATGGATGGGATGCTGCTGCTGGGCTTTGGCCCGCGCACGCCCAAGGCGGCTGCGGCGCTGCATGACGCGCTTTATCCGGCGAAGGGTTGAGGCATGGTGGCCCTGTCATGGCAAAGGGAGGCCCCTGCCCCGCGTGACCGCGCGGCGCGGGCGGCGCTGACCTGCCGCGCGCTTGTGGTGCTGCTGATCGTGGTGTCGGTGCTGTCGCTGGGCACCGGGGCGGCGGGGGTGTCGCTGCTGGGGATGGCCCGCGATCTGTTGAGCGGTGAGGGGTTGTCCACGCGTGACCAGGTGATCCTGATGGATATCCGCCTGCCGCGTCTGGTGATGGGGCTGTTGATCGGGGCGGCGCTGGCCCTGTCGGGGGCGCTGATGCAGGGGTTGTTCCGCAATCCGCTGGCTGATCCGGGGATCGTGGGTGTCGGTGCAGGTGCGGGTCTGGGTGCGGTGCTGGCCATCGTGTTGGGCGGGATGCTGCCTGCCGCGGTCGCTGTGGTCGTGGGGGCGCATCTGGTGCCGGTGGCGGCGTTTCTGGGGGGCTGGGCCTCGACCCTGTTGCTGTACCGGGTGGCGACCAAGGGCGGGCAGACGTCGGTGGCGACGATGCTGCTGGCGGGGATCGCGCTGGGTTATTTGGCTTTAAAACGGCTACCGCTGCCCGATGATCGCGGCGCCTGGCTGCCGTTCTTTATCTGTAA
>NCJR01000408.1 GCA_002282555.1 Rhodobacterales bacterium 34-62-10 | reverse complement strand
CCTGACGATAGCCCGTGCGCCAGACGCCGCCGGCAAAGGCGGCCACCGCGATCAGGAACAGGGCAAAAACCGCAAGGCGGCGGGCGGTGTCTTGTTTCATCAGAACAATCTATCCGCGCCACCCTTGTCTTGACCAGAGGTGTCGGGCATCCCTTGTCCCATGTATCGCTTTGCCCAATCCCCGACCGATCCTGCGTTCGTGCAGAACCCCTACCCCGCCTATGCCCGTGCGCGGCGCGAGGGCGGCCCGCTGGTCTGGTGGGAGGCCTATGACATGCCCTGCGCGCTGTCCTATGCCAGCGTGAACGCCGTGCTGCGCGACCGTCGTTTCGGGCGCGAGATACCGGTCGAAATGGCCAGCCCGCCGCCGCCACATCTGGCCCCGTTCTACCGGATCGAGGATCATTCGATGCTGGAGCTGGAACCGCCGCGCCACACCCGCCTGCGCGGGCTGGTGCTGCGCGCCTTCACCACGCAGCGCATCAGTGATCTGGCCCCCGGCCTCACCGCGCTGGCGCATGACCTGATCGACACGTTCCCGCAAGATGCAACCTTCGACCTGCTGCCCGCCTATGCGCGCACGATCCCCGTCATCACCATTGCACGGCTTCTGGGCGTGCCGGAAACCCGCGCGGATGACCTGCTGGCATGGTCCAACGCCATGGTCGGCATGTATCAGGCCAGGCGGACCCCCGCGATGGAGGAGGCCGCCGCAAATGCCGCCGCCGATTTCAGCGCCTTCCTGACCGATTATATCGACCAGCGCCGCAGCGCGCCCGCCGATGACCTGATCACCCAACTGATCGCAGCCGAGCAGGACGGCACCCGCCTGTCCACCCCGGAACTGATCTCGACCTGCATCCTGCTGCTGAATGCGGGCCACGAGGCAACAGTGCATAGTATCGGCAACGCGACCCGCCTGTTGCTGGCGCAGCCGGACCCGCGCGCGCATCTGATGCCGGAGCGTGTCGCGGCCACGGTCGAGGAACTCTTGCGGCTTGATCCGCCGCTGCACATGTTCACCCGCTACGCCTATGAGGACATCACGCTTCACGGCCACAGCTTCCGGCGCGGCGACCGGATCGGCCTGCTGCTGGGCGCGGCCAATCGCGATCCCGGCCAGTGGCAACACCCTGATCGTTTCGATCCCGTGCGGCCCGCCAAACCCCATGCCGCCTTTGGCGCGGGTCTGCATTTCTGCGTCGGCGCACCGCTCGCGCGGCTGGAATTGCAGATCGCACTCAAGACGCTGTTCGACCGCTGCCCCGGTCTGCGGTTGTCAGGCCGCCCCCGCTTTGCCGATACCTATCATTTCCATGGGCTGGAACGCCTGATGGTCAGTCTCTAGGCCCTGCCCTTCATCGTTCCCCAAATACTCACATCCACCGTCACAGCGGCAGGGCCGTCGTCGATTTGATCTCCTGCATCGACAAAAGCGCTGTCACGTTATGCACCTTCACCTCGGAAATCAGCGCCTGATAAAAGGCATCATAGGCGCGCGCGTTTTTCACCCGCACCTTGAGGATATAGTCGATATCGCCCGCCAGCCGATGCGCCTCCTGCACCTCGGGGCGGTTCTGCAACGCTTTGAGGAAGGCCGCCTGCCATTCCGCCTCATGCTCTGACGTGCGGATCAGCACGAAGAAACAGGCCTCAAACCCCAGCGCCTCGGCATCCAGAATGACGGTCTGCGCCCCCATGATCCCCGCCTCGCGCATCTTGCGGATGCGATTCCACACAGGCGTCTTGGACGAGCCGACCTGCTTGGCGATTTCGTCCAGCGATTGCCCGGCATCGCGCTGCAACTCGGCCAGAATTTTCCGGTC
>NCJR01000407.1 GCA_002282555.1 Rhodobacterales bacterium 34-62-10 | reverse complement strand
CTCTTCGTCCACAAGATCGCCGGAGCCATGGCCGAATCCGGGGCCGACCTCGACACCATCACCGCCGCCGCCCAAAGCGTCATCAAGGGCGCCATCTCCATCGGCATGTCCTTGGACACCTGCACCGTCCCCGGCAGCCCGAAGGAGGACCGCATCGCCTCCGGCAAGGCGGAACTGGGCCTCGGCATCCACGGCGAAGCCGGGATCGAACAGGTCGACTTCTCCGGCGCCCGCTCCGCCATGCAGATGGTGGCCGAGAAACTCCTGCCCCACACCGGCCCCGGCGACCATGTCGCGCTTGTGTGGATGCCGCGCGGAATGCAAGGACATCGTGAACCTCTTGGACGTGTGATCGAGTGCGCGCTTGTGTCAGGCCTTTGATTGCGGCTTTTCACATGCGCCGCGGGCCGGGATGGTGGTTCGCGGGCCGGGTCCAACACTTCTCACCGGGCTCGAAGCCCTACGCGTCTCGCTGGTTTTCCCTGCCCCGATCCGGTCGATCAGTTGTCCATTCGGCTCATGCCTTCCTCACATCCCCGATATCCGGCTGACCGGCAGCGGTGTCACGCCGCCGCCAGGGCCGGATCCCGGTAACTCTCGCCTTTCGTCAGCATCGCCCAGATGCGCCGCGCCATCTTGTTGGCGAGCGCGATGGCCACGAGGATGCGCGGCTTTCTGAGCATCAGCTTGCCCAACCACGTGTCCTCGGGGATGCCGCGCCGGCAGGCGCCCACGATCGCGGCCATGGCGCCGACCACCAGCAATCGCCGGATGTCGTGCTGGCCGGCCTTCGACACCTTGCCCAGCCGCGCCTTGCCGCCGGACGAGCTCTGTCGCGGCACGAGGCCGAGCCAGGCGGCGAAGTCGCGCCCGCGCCGGAAGGTCTCCATGGGCGGCGCAAAGGCCTCGATGGCCATGGCGGTGATCGGACCGACCCCTGGCATGGTCTGCAGGAGCCTGGCCCAGCGGCTTTCCTTCGACAACTCGGCGATCTGGGCGTCGAGCGCGGCGATCTCGGCGCCGAGGCTCTCGATCTGGCGCAGGATCCCGCGGCAGGCGATCCGCGCGGGCCCGGGCAGATCGCTGCTTTCGTCCTCCAGCACCGCGATCAGCTTCGGCAGGTGCTGCAGGCCGACCGGAGCGATGAAGCCGAATTCGTAGAGATGCGAGCGTAGCGCGTTCACCAGTTCGATACGCTGCGCGATCACCTTCTGGCGGACGCGGAACACCACGGCGCGGGCCTGCTGCTCGGCGCTCTTGGGCTCGACGAAACGCATGTGCGGCCGGGTCGCAGCCTCGGCGATCGCCTCGGCGTCGGCCGCATCGTTCTTCTGCCGCTTGACGTAGGGGGTGACGTATTGCGGCGAGATCACCTTCACGGTGTGACCCAGCTCAGCCATCTCCCGCGCCCAGTAATGCGAGCCCGGACAGGCTTCCATCGCCACTGTGCGCGGCGGCTGCGCCGCCATGAACCGCTGGAACTGCAGACGCGTGAGCTTCTTCCGAAACACGGGCCGCCCGTCCGCCGCCGCACCGTGCAGCTGGAACACGTTCTTTGCCAGATCAATGCCGATGATGGTAACTTCTTCCATGGATGCCGTCTCCCGTCTTGTCTTGTGCTTTGACATCACAAGCTTGGCACATTGCGATGCCGTTGGGGGAGCGCGGCATCCACCCCATCTTATCTGCAACACCGCGGCGCTGGAGCGGATGGCCGAGGGTGACATTCACTGACGTCCCTCGCGACGCCGGATCTCGGGGTTGATACGCAGTACCCGAACGAGGCCAGGACGGTGAAGAGTAGGGTGGGGTTCAACCCCACCCTACG
>NCJR01000406.1 GCA_002282555.1 Rhodobacterales bacterium 34-62-10 | reverse complement strand
CGTGATCTTGCCGCGCGCCATCACATCGCCCTTTTCCACCCGCAGCTTGGCAATCGCCTGCCGCATGATGCTGGTGGACTGGCGCATCTCCTCCATCCGGACAAGATAGCGGTCATAGCAATCGCCATTCTTGCCCACAGGGATCTGGAAGTCGAATTCATCATAGCATTCATAGGGTTGCGCGCGGCGCAAATCCCATGCCAGACCCGATCCGCGCACCATCACACCCGAGAAGCCGTAGTTCTGGATATCCTGCTCAGACACCACGCCGATGTCGCAGTTGCGCTGCTTGAACACGCGGTTTTCGGTCAGCAGGCCGTCGATATCGTCCAGCAGTTTGGGGAATTCCACGGCCCATTGGTCGATATCGTCCAACAGATCATCGGGCAGGTCCTGATGCACGCCGCCGGGCCGGAAATAGGCCGCATGCAGACGCGCGCCCGAGGCCCGCTCGTAGAAGATCATCAGTTTCTCACGCTCTTCAAAGCCCCAGAGCGGCGGGGTCAGCGCGCCCACGTCCATCGCCTGCGTGGTCACGTTCAGCAGATGGCTGAGGATGCGGCCGATCTCGGAATAGAGCACGCGGATCAGGCTGGCGCGGCGCGGCACTGCCACGCCCGTCAGCTTTTCGATGGCCAGACACCAGGCATGTTCCTGATTCATCGGGGCCACATAATCCAGCCGGTCGAAATAGGGCAGGTTCTGCAGATAGGTCCGGCTTTCCATCAGCTTTTCGGTGCCACGGTGCAGCAGGCCGATATGCGGATCGCAGCGCTCGACGATCTCGCCGTCCAGTTCCAGCACCAGTCGCAGCACACCATGCGCGGCGGGGTGCTGCGGGCCGAAGTTGATATTGAAATTGCGGATCTTCTGCTCGCCCGTCTGGGCGTCGTTGAATCCCTTGGAGCCGTCCATCACTTCGCCCCCTCTTTCTTCTCGTCACCCGGAAGAATGTATTCCGCCCCTTCCCAGGGGCTCATGAAATCGAATTGCCGGTATTCCTGCACCAGATTGACCGGCTCATAGATCACGCGCTTCTGCGCCTCATCGTAACGGACCTCGGTATAGCCGGTGGTGGGGAAATCCTTGCGCAGCGGATGGCCGCGAAAGCCGTAATCGGTCAGGATGCGGCGCAGGTCCGGGTGGCCCGAGAACAGGATGCCGAACATGTCGAACACCTCGCGCTCGAACCAGTTGGCAGAGGGGTGGATGTTGGTGATCGAATGGACCATCTCATCCTCGCGGATCGCCACGCGCAGGCGGATACGCTGGTTCCGGTACATCGACAGGAAGTGATAGACCACATCGAAACGCTTGTCGCGACCGGGGTAATCGACGGCGGTGATATCCACCAAGGTCGAGAAACGGCAGTTGCGGTCCGTTTTCAGGAACTCGACGAAATCCTCGATGCTGGCGGGGGCTACATCCACGTTCAATTCGTCATGGGTCACGTCCCATGCCAGCACGGATTCGGGCCTGCGGGCCGCGATATGCTGTCCCAATTCGTTCAGCGCATCACTCATTTAGTCGTTCCTTCCGGGCGCAAGCCTTCTGGGTGCGGAGCAGCGGCCCCACGCGGGGCCGCGCGGATCAGCGGACGATTGTTCCGGTACGGCGGATCTTGCGCTGCAATTGCATCAGTCCGTAAAGCAGCGCCTCGGCTGTGGGCGGGCAGCCCGGCACATAGACATCCACGGGCACGATCCGGTCGCAGCCGCGCACGACCGAGTAGCTGTAGTGGTAATAGCCGCCGCCATTGGCGCAGCTGCCCATCGAGATGACGTAGCGCGGCTCTGGCATCTGGTCATAAACCTTGCGCAGCGCAGGG
>NCJR01000078.1 GCA_002282555.1 Rhodobacterales bacterium 34-62-10 | reverse complement strand
CAGGCCGCCCAAACCATCGCCATGCGCGAAAACCACCAACGGCTGGCGCCGGAACACATCCTGAAAGCCCTGCTTGACGACGATCAGGGATTGGCCAGCAACCTGATCACTCGCTCGGGCGGCAATGCCGCGCAGGTGGTGCAGGCCCTGTCGCTTGCCTTGGGCAAGATCCCCAAAGTCTCGGGCGATGCCGGGCAGGTTTACCTTGATAACGTCACCGTCAAGGTGCTGGACGAAGCATCCAAGCTTGCCACCAAAGCCGGTGACAGCTTCGTGCCCGTCGAACGCATCCTGATGGCGCTCTGCATGGTCAAATCGCCCGCCAAGGACGCGCTGGACGCTGGCGCCGTGACCGCGCAAAAGCTGAACGAGGCGATCAACGACATCCGCAAGGGCCGCACCGCTGATACGGCCAGTGCCGAGGAAGGCTATGACGCGCTCAAGAAATTCGCGCGCGACCTGACCCAAGCCGCCGAAGAAGGCAAGATCGACCCGATCATCGGCCGGGACGAAGAAATTCGCCGCGCGATGCAGGTCCTCAGCCGCCGCACCAAGAACAACCCGGTCCTGATCGGGGAACCCGGCGTCGGTAAAACCGCCATCGCCGAAGGTCTGGCCCTGCGCATCGTGAACGGCGACGTGCCCGAATCCCTGCGCAACAAACGCCTCATGGCGCTGGATATGGGCGCGCTGATCGCTGGTGCCAAATATCGCGGTGAATTCGAAGAGCGGCTCAAGGCTGTGCTCAACGAGGTGACCAACGCGGCGGGCGAGATCATCCTTTTCATCGACGAAATGCACACCCTTGTCGGTGCCGGCAAATCCGATGGCGCGATGGATGCCGCCAACCTGATCAAGCCCGCTCTGGCGCGGGGTGAGTTGCACTGCGTCGGGGCCACCACGCTGGATGAATACCGCAAATATGTGGAAAAAGACGCGGCCTTGGCCCGGCGTTTCCAGCCGGTGATGGTGTCCGAGCCAACGGTCGAGGACACGATCTCGATCCTGCGCGGCATCAAGGAAAAGTATGAGCTGCATCACGGCGTGCGGATCAGCGACTCGGCTCTTGTGGCGGCGGCGACGCTCTCGCATCGCTACATCACCGACCGTTTCCTGCCCGACAAGGCGATCGACCTGATGGACGAAGCCGCCAGCCGCCTGCGGATGGAAGTGGACAGCAAGCCCGAAGAACTGGACGCGCTCGACCGCGAGATCCTGCAAAAGCAGATCGAGTCCGAGGCGTTGCGGCTTGAGGATGACGCCGCCTCCAAGGACCGCTTGGCGACGCTGGAAAAGGATCTGGCCGAACTGCTGGAACGCTCTGCCGAGATGACCGCGAAATGGCAGGCCGAGCGCGACAAGCTGGCGGGTGCCCGCGATCTCAAGGAACAGCTGGACCGCGCCCGCGCCGATCTGGAGATCGCCAAGCGCGAGGGCAATCTGGCAAAAGCTGGCGAGCTGTCCTATGGCGTGATCCCGCAGCTTGAAAAGAAGCTGGCCGTGGCCGAGGAGACCGGCGCCGACGGCGTCATGGTCGAGGAGGCCGTGCGCCCCGAACAGATCGCGCAGGTCGTCGAGCGCTGGACCGGTATTCCCACCACCAAGATGCTGGAAGGCGAGCGGGAGAAACTCCTCAAGATGGAGGAAGAGTTGGGCCGCCGCGTGATCGGCCAGCGCATCGCGGTCAAGGCCGTGGCCAATGCTGTGCGCCGTGCCCGCGCCGGTCTGAACGATGAGAACCGGCCGCTGGGATCGTTCCTGTTTCTTGGACCGACGGGCGTGGGTAAGACCGAGCTGACCAAGGCCGTCGCCGAATACCTGTTCGATGATGACTCTGCGATGGTCCGCATCGATATGTCCGAGTTCATGGAGAAACATTCCGTCGCGCGTCTGATCGGTGCCCCTCCGGGCTATGTCGGTTATGATGAGGGTGGGGTGCTGACCGAAGCCGTCCGCCGCCGCCCCTATCAGGTGGTGCTGTTCGACGAGGTCGAGAAGGCGCATCCGGATGTTTTCAACGTGCTGTTGCAGGTCCTGGATGACGGGGTGCTGACCGATGGGCAGGGCCGCACTGTGGACTTCAAGCAGACGCTGATCGTGCTGACTTCGAACCTTGGGGCGCAGGCGCTGAGCCAGCTGCCCGACGGGTCGGACGCATCTGAGGCCAAGCGCGACGTGATGGACGCGGTGCGGGCGCATTTCCGGCCCGAGTTCCTGAACCGTCTGGACGAGACGATCATCTTTGACCGCCTGACCCGCAAGGATATGGACGGGATCGTCGAGATCCAGCTGCGCCGCCTGCTCAAGCGGTTGGCGGGGCGCAAGATCGTGCTGGAGCTGGACGCCAGCGCCAAGACGTGGCTGGCCGATGAAGGCTATGATCCGGTGTTCGGCGCGCGGCCTCTGAAGCGGGTGATCCAGCGGGCGTTGCAGGACCCGCTGGCCGAGATGCTGCTGGCCGGTGATGTGAAGGACGGGGCCACGGTGCCCGTGTCGGCGGGGCCGGACGGCCTGATCATCGGGGACCGCATCGCCGCGTCGAACCGGCCCAAGCCGGATGATGCCGTGCTGCACTGATCCGGGTCATCCGACCTGAAACCGGGGCCGTGGGGGAAACCCTGCGGCCCCTTTCTTTTGCGCCTGTCCCACCGTGGGACATTTTACGGATTGAGCGATTTCAAGGGGTTGTCGGTTCGCGTTAGGGATATTTTAACGGGATTTCCTGCGAAGCCATGAGAGCGGATCCGTTTGAGCCGGGTCTTTTGCAGCGGCGACGGAACCGCTGGGCGAGGGGCCGACGGTCTGAGGCGGCGGTATTCTGGCCGACAAGAGCTTCAATATACGTTGCCTTGCCGTGTATCCCAGAGGCGAAGAACCTCGATCTGGGTTGGTGTCACGCGATAGATGAGGGTGAAAGGCGTCCGGGGGATCAAGAGTTCGCGCACGGCTTTGACGGTGTCACTGGGCTGTCCGATATAGGGATTGGCCGCCAATGTCGTCTGGATGGCCTTGAGCCTGTCGCGCGCCTTGGCGCTGCCTTCTGGGAAAACAGATTGATAATAATAGCGGAACCATTGGATGTCCTGCGCCGCGCTTTCCAGGAAGACGATCTTCATACAGTGTCGCGGGTGATGTCAGCCTTGGGTGTGGGAAGTTCGTTATCGCTGTCCCACGTGTCGATCCATGCATTCATGGCTTCGGCAGAGATGAATTTCCCCTGATCTGCGTCGGCGAGTGCGGCGTCAATGGCCGCGCGCTTGGCGGCTTTGGCTTCCAGCATGGACCGGATGGCACGCACGGCGAGTTGCGCAGGCGAGCGATCCTCGATCTCGGCTTCTTTCTCGAGTGATTTGCGCAAGTCGTCGTCGAGACGAATAGAATAGGGTGTGGTGCCCACGGCGTATTCCTTTCGGCGCTAACTGATTACAATGTAATACGCAACCGGGCCTGCGGCAAGCAGCATCCCAGAGGGGCGCGCCCGGTCGATCACTCCTCGGGTTGCAACCACCGTTCCACCAGATCGAAGACATCATCGACCAGACCGGGTGACCTGGCCATTGGTCCTGTCAGGCGGATGATCCAGCCGTTCGGGGCCCGCACGCGGGTGAGGGTCATGCCCTGGCGCAGGGTCAGGGCGTGGCGGGGGCGGTGGGGTTTGCTGCCCTTTTCGGGTTCGGTCAGGATGGTGTTGAGGATGGGGCGCAGCGCCTCCCATTGCTGGGGCAGGCTGTGGGACGGGCCTGCATGGGCGATGAGCGTGGCGATGATCGCGGGGCCGCCATCCATGCGCAGCGCGGTGGCGAGGCGGTCCATGCGCGCGGTGCTGAGGGCTTCGGGTGTGCGCAGCGGCGTGTCCATGAGGATATCGACCACCCGGCAAAAGCCACGCAACCGGGCGCGTTGCTGGCGGGTGGCGCCGGGATAGAGGGTGTCGATGGCGCAGGCGGCATCGGGAAAGGTGCCTTCCTCCAGCAGGCGCAGGATCAGGCGGCCTTTTTCCCACGGAGAAATCTGGGCGCGGACCTCGTTTTCGGTGACCATGGCGGCGAGCGCCTGGGGAATATCGGCAGGGTTGCAGCAGATCGCGGGGATCGTGGTCTGGCCCATGGCGCGAAACGCCATGAGGCGGCGATAGCCCGAGATCAGGCCATAGGGCTGGGGTTGCCCCTCGTCCTGCACAAGGCCGAACACCTCGATCGGTTGGCGCAATCCGATGGCGGTGATGGAGCGGATCAGATCGTCCAGCGCCGCCGCATCGGTCAGGGTCCTGTCGCGGGGCAGGATATCCGCCGCGATATCGGACAGGGCGATCTGGGCAAGTTTCATCGGCACCCCCTTGTGTGGCGCGGCCAGTATGGGGCCGGGCGCGGGGGTGTTGCCGTTTCGGGCCAAGAGGCGCGCGGTCAGGGGGGGGAAAGGCCCGCCGGGATGGGCGGGCCTTGGTTTTGGGTCAGGCGACGGCGATGTCGGGCAGCGGCGCGAAGATGAAGTCGCTGCTGTCGATCAGGGCGGCGTCGGTGGCGTCGAGGGTCACAGCGTTGCCCGCGTTGATGCGGATTTCGGTGGCGGTGCCGATCTGGGTGATGGTCAGGGCTGAAGAGTCGAAAATGCCATAGCCGGACAGATCGATCAGGTCGATGCCATTGCCGAAGTCGGTGATCCGATCCTCGTTCATGCGGTCGAGGAAGACGAAAACATCCGCGCCGCTGCCGCCGGTCATCACATCGGCCCCAAGGCCGCCTTGCATGACGTCGTTGCCGGCACCGCCATCCATCATGTCCTTGCCCGCGCCACCGTCCAGCATGTCATGGCCATCGCCGCCGAAGAGACGGTCATTGCCGCTGTCGCCGATCAGCGTGTCATTGCCGCCATCCCCGTTCAGGCGGTCATTGTCGGCACCGCCATGCACAAGATCAGCCCCGTCGCCGCCGAAGATCAGGTCGTTGCTGGCATCACCATGGAGGACATCGTTGCCAGCCCCGCCGTTGATGCTGTCCACGCCCGAGCCACCGTCGATGGTGTCGTTGCCATCTTCCCCGAACAGGCGGTCTTCGCCGGTGCCGCCAAGGATCTGGTCATTGCCCAGACCGGCGCGCACCACATCGCTGCCTGCGCCCGCGTCGATCACATCATGCGCGGCGGTGCCGGTCAGGATATCGGCGCCTTCGGTTCCCACGGGTGCCGGGGGCGGGGTATCAAGGATGAAATCCGCGGCTGTCAGGCTGTCGATGGCCACACCGTCCAGTGTGATATAGGCGCCGTTGGCCAGCATGATCCGGGTTTCGCCGGAATTGTCATTGAGCGCAAGTTGTGCCGCATCCCAATAGCCGAAGCCGGTCAGGTCGATCCGGTCGATCCCGGTGGTGAAATCGGTGATGGTCTCGATGCCGGGATTGCTGCGGAAGGTGAAGGTGTCAGCGCCGTCGCCGCCGGTCAGGATGTCGTCGCCGGTGCCGCCGTCCAGGATGTCATCGCCGTCGCCGCCTGCCAGCAGATCATTGCCTGCGCCGCCCTGAAGCGTATCGGCGTCGCTGCCGCCGTCCAGTTGGTCATCGTCATTGCCGCCGTCCAGCTGGTCATTGCCCGCACCGCCGAGGAGGGTGTCGCGGCCGGAACCGCCGGTCAGGGCATCCGCGCCATCGCCGCCATCCAGCAGGTCATTGCCGCTGTCGCCCGCGACGGTGTCATTGCCCGCACCGCCCAGGATGCGGTCCGATCCGCCGCCCGCTGCAAGGCTGTCATTGCCATCCAGCAGGTCAAGCAGGTCCGCACTGGCGGTGCCGGTCAGGACATCGTCCCCGGGTGTGGGGATGCTTGCGGCTGCGGTGCCGAAGCTGAGGGTATAGTTGATGCCGCCATTGCTGAGCACGGTCAGGGTATAGGGCCCGGTTGTCGTGGCGGTGAAGGTCAGCACAAGGGTTTGCGAGGTGTTTTCGATGGCAAAGCCGCCCGAGACGCTGCCAGTGTCGCTGCCGTTATCGTAGCTGAGGGAAAAAAGCTCGGGCAAGCCGTCGCTGACAAGGGTGAAGGTATAGGTCTGTCCGGCCACCAGATCGGCGGTCACGGAATCCCCGGTATCGTCAATGACGATCGCGCCTTGCAGGGCGTCTCCGGGGGTCAGCGCATAAAGGGTTGTGGTGCCGACTGCGGCATCGTCCGTCTCGAAAATGGTCGCCATCGCGTACTCCGTTCGTACTGGTCAATTCGCACTGCGCGACGGGCATTTCCTGTCCGGCTTTTTACTGACGCTAGCCGGGCAGATGGATTGATGCAAAGACAACTGCAGTTTGTGGTGCTGAAACGTGGATTTTGTGGCTGAAGCATGGCGCATCATGAAAAAGGCGGGCAACAATGCCCGCCTTTTGTCCTGGATTGTTTCAGACCCTTATGTTCGGGATCACTTGGTTGCGATCACTTGGGCATGATTACGGTGTCGATGACGTGGATCACGCCGTTCGAGGTTTCGATGTCGGCGGTGGTCACCTTGGCGCCGTTCACGGTCACGCCGCCTTCGGTCATGATGGTGACGTTGTCACCCTGAACGGTGGCGGCGGTCATGTTGTTCGACAGGTCGGTGGACATGACTTTGCCCGGCACGACGTGATAGGTCAGGATCGCGGTCAGGATTGCTTTGTTCTCGGGCTTGAGCAGGTCTTCGACGGTGCCGGCGGGCAGGGCGGCGAATGCCTCATCCGTGGGGGCGAAAACGGTGAAGGGGCCTTCGCCCTTGAGGGTTTCGACCAGACCGGCGGCTTCGACAGCGGCGACCAGCGTGGTGAAGCTGCCCGCTTCGACAGCGGTGTCAACGATATCCTTGGAATGCTTGTCGGCGAAGGCCGGGGTCGCCAGCAGGGCGGCTGCGGTCAGGGCAAGATAGGTTCTGCGGAACATGTTGATCTCCAGATTGTTCAGGTGACGCCGTGATTGGCATCACAAACAATACTCCGCAGATGCGACATTGGTTCACCGGGGTTTTCCGCCTGTCCCATTTGACAAAAAACGCCGCAGCGCTATGCCACGGCGTTTTTCGATTTCAAGTGATAACCTTGTGATCCGGCGCGAGTGTGGCGTGATCAACACGTCGCTGTCGCGCTGGTCTGTTCGCGTCCGTTACTGTCCGATCGCGGTCTTGGCGATGGTGTCGAGCAGGGCCTGCACCTCCTGCATCGGGCCTTCGGGATAGGTGCGATAGCCGATCATCGTCTGGTCGGGCGTATCGGGCGACACGGCGACGAAGATGTCATAGGGGCAGAACACGATGTTCATCGGGTCCGCCTCCATCACCTTGCGCGATACGGCGGCGGAGCAGAAGCTGTAGACATCCGCCTTGGTGAAAATCGTCACGTCCGAGCCGACATCGGCCTTGGTCCGTTCCAGCATGTCGCCCACATGCGAGGTGGCGTCGATCACCAGACCCTGATCGATGATCGCGTTTTCCAACCCGAACACCACATCCTCGAATGACTGGTCGGTGGTATAGGTGACCATATCCTGCGCCTGCGCGGTCGTCGCGGCCAGAGCGGTCATGCACAGCCCTATCATCAGGTGTTTCATCGTCGTGTCCTCCTCATTTGGGCGGCGAAGCCCGAGATTGGCAAGAACCTGTCTTGCCGGTGATTCATTATCTGCACAGTCTAGGTTCTGTGCCAATGGGCGCATTGATACAAATCAAAAGGGTTGAATGTATGGATTTCGCAATGAGTGCGCTGTCGGCTCTGGCGCTGATGTTCGTTTTTGTCCTTGGCCTTGCGGTGCTGATGGCCATCGTCTTTTTCATCGTGGACAGGATGCAGACCGGAGATGCGGTGCGGCGCAATTTTCCGGTGATCGGCCGGTTCCGGCACCTGTTCACCGCGCTGGGCGAGTTTTTCCGGCAGTATTTCTTTGCCATGGACCGCGAGGAGATGCCCTTCAAC
>NCJR01000405.1 GCA_002282555.1 Rhodobacterales bacterium 34-62-10 | reverse complement strand
CCCTGTTCCTCGATCCGGCCCAGATGCAGGAACACCACATGGTCGGACACATCGGCGGCCATGCGCATGTCATGGGTCACGATCATCATCGTGCGCCCCTCGGCGGCCAGGTCCTTGATGACCTTGACCACTTCCTGTTCCAGTTCCGGGTCCAGCGCCGAGGTGGGCTCGTCAAACAGCAGGGCCTCAGGCTCCATGCACAGGGCGCGGGCAATGGCGGCGCGCTGTTGCTGCCCGCCGGACAGTTGCGCGGGATAGGCGTCGCATTTGTCGCCGATGCCGACCTTGTCCAGATAGCGGCGGGCGGAGGCCTCGACCTCGGCCCGGTCGCGTTTCAGCACGGTGACGGGCGCTTCCATCACGTTCTGCAGGATCGTCATGTGCGACCACAGGTTGAACTGCTGGAACACCATGGACAGGTTGGTGCGGATGCGCAGCACCTGTGCGGGATCGGCGGGATGGCGGTTCATCCCGGTGCCGCGCCAGCGCACGGGTTCGCCATTGAACAGGATTTCCCCCTGCTGGCTGTCCTCAAGCAGGTTGGCGCAGCGCAGAAGCGTGGATTTGCCCGAACCCGATGACCCGATCAGCGAGACGACATCACCGCGCCGGGCCGCGATATCGACCCCTTTGAGCACTTCAAGCGCGCCATAGGCTTTGTGCAGATTGCGGATCTCGATGACAGGCGGAGCGTCGGTCAAGGGGGCGTCCATGGTTGGGGCGGGTTCACATTAGCGTCACAATAGGGCGGAAAAATTGGGTCATTGCAACTTCCAAAACGGAAGAATGGCCGCAGGTGCGCCCGAAATGACCTTTGGTCAAGCACGAAACGGTGGATGTGTTACGCCACCGGGGGGGATGGCGTGGGCACGGCCAGATAGGTGGCGGCGGGGATATGGATCAACCCGCGCAGCATCAGGGCGGCGCGGGTGCCTGCGTCAAGATCGTCGATGGCCGTCGTGATCGCGGCCGCCAGCGGCGCGGGGTCATGCTGCCCTGCGGTGATATAGGGCAGGCCGGGGGTGGGGGCGGTGCGGTCCAGCACGCGCAGGCGGGCCGTGGCGGGATCGTGGCGCAGCGCCAGTTCCCAAGTCGCGGCGTCGATGGCGGCCATGGCCGCGCGCCCATCCGCCACAGCCCGCAGCGAGGCGCGGTGCGATCCGGTGGCGAGGAGGCGCGAAAAGCGCCGATCGAGCCCTGCGGCATGGGTGGCAGCCGCCGCCCATCCCGATTGCGAGCCGCCATCGTTATAGGCGAAAACATCATCAATGAAATCAGACAGTTGCGCCCGGTCGTCCTGTGCGTTCACCACCAGCACGCTGCAATAGAATCCCGGCCCACATCCCGGCAGGCCGAAATCCGGCGTGCCCACCAGCGCCACATGCCCGTGCAACCGTGTGCGAAAGGGCATCCCGCAGGTCTGCGACAGCAGCAGATCGGGGCGCTGCCAATGGGCCAGATGATCGTCAAACCCGCGGGTCAGATCGGCGGGGCCTTGCCCCAAAGCCGCGCGGATCGCCTGCCAATATCGGTCGGTCGCGGCCCGCACCTCGGGCCAGTCATACATCGGCAGGCTGGCGATCATGCGCCGCCCTGCACCCTTTGCCGGGCGAGGGCGCTGTCCTGATCGCTGATGCCCAGCATCGACGACACCATGCGCACCAGCGCATCCTCGGCCCCGTCGCGCGCGCCATCGGCCAGCGCCACCTGCCACAGCGCCTCGATCACGGCGAGACGGTCCTCATAGGGGACCGCGTCCTTGATCGCGCGGGTGAAGCGCACGGTATCGGGCGCCTCGCTTTCCAGCGCCTCTGCCTCTTTTCGCAGCGCAATAGTGGCGTGGGG
>NCJR01000077.1 GCA_002282555.1 Rhodobacterales bacterium 34-62-10 | reverse complement strand
CCTCTGGGGGCTATCTTGAAGAACTCGGACCGCATGCGGGCGCGGGTGTTGGTGGGTATCGAGGTCGTGGACCAGGCATCCCTGTCGCAGGCCTCCGCAGCGCTGGTGCCGTGGCCCTGTCCGACGACAGCCTCAGCCGCCGTGAGGTGGCGCTGGTCGCCGGGCGCGACGATCGTGAGGGGTTGGAGCTTCTGTCCCCGCTGCACTATTTGCGGCAAGCCTTGGCTCCGAATGCTGATCTGCTGGAAGGTGGTATCACCGATGTCCTGCCCGCCAATCCTGATGTGATCGTGTTGGCAGATGTGGCGACCCTTTCCCCGTCCGATGAGGAGGCGCTGCTGGATTGGACCGAAAACGGTGGCCTGCTGCTGCGCTTTGCCGGACCACGCCTTGCTGCGAGTGAGGTCAGCAGGACCGAGGAGCATCCCCTGATGCCTGTGCGCCTGCGCGCCGGTGGCCGCACCGTCGGCGGCGCGATGAGCTGGGGTGATCCCAAGACGCTGGCCCCTTTCACCGAGGACAGCCCCTTTTTCGGCCTGCCGATCCCCGAAGATGTGACCGTTACCGCACAGGTCATGGCACAGCCTGACCCCACGCTGGCCGCGCGCGTGATTGCGCAACTGACGGATGGCACGCCGCTGGTCACGCGCAAATCCATCGGGCAGGGGCAGGTTGTGCTGGTCCATGTGACCGCCAATGCCGAATGGTCCAGCCTGCCGCTTTCAGGCTTGTTCGTGCGGATGCTGGACCGTCTGGCCGTGTCATCGGTCGGTCAAGGCATGGACGCCGCGGATATGGAAGGCACCACATGGCAGCCCGTCACCGTGCTGGATGGAGCAGGCCGGGTGCAGGATGCGCAGACGCTGCCCGGTGTGGATGGTGCGGCTTTGATATCCGACCCTCTGGGCCCGGATTTACGACCCGGTCTCTATGATGGCGGTGACCGCCGGATCGCCCGTAACACGATGTCTGTGGACACCCAGCTGGAACCGGCAAGCTGGCCCGCTGGCATTCCCGTCGAAGGATTGTCACGCCCTGCTGAGACCCCGCTTGCAGGTTGGCTTCTGGCTGCTGCGTTGACGATTCTTCTTGCGGATGTGATCGCTTCATTGGCCTTGTCGGGCCGCTTGCTGGGCGCGCGTGCCGCCGTGATCCTGCTGGCTGCATTGTCCGCTATCCCGCGCGACGCTACCGCCGATGATGCATTTGCTATCGCCGCTACGTCCGAACTGCGATTGGGTCATGTCGTGACCGGCGATGTACAGCTGGACGAGATGGCGCTGGCCGGTCTGCGTGGCCTGTCCGAGACATTGTTCTTTCGCACCTCGGTCGAGCCGGGCGAGCCGATGGCCGTCAACCTTGAGACTGACGACATCGGGCTTTTTCCTTTCCTCTATTGGCCGATCACACCAGATCAGCCTACCCCATCGGTTGAAGCATATGAAAAACTGAACCGCTATCTGCGCTCTGGGGGTATGATACTTTTTGATACACGCGACGCCGATGTTGCGGGCTTCGGCGCTGCCAGCCCCAACGGACGCAAGCTGCAAGACCTCGCGGCGCCGCTGGATATCCCCGCGCTGGAACCCATACCCGAGGATCATGTCATCACCCGCACTTTCTATCTGTTGCAGGATTTTCCCGGACGTCACACGGCCCGCGATGTTTGGGTCGAAGCGGCCCCCGCAGATGCCGAACGCATCGAAGGGATGCCATTCCGCAACTTGAATGATGGGGTGACCCCCGTGGTCATAGGCGGCAACGACTGGGCCGCAGCCTGGGCGATGGATAGCCGCGGAACGGCACTTTATCCGGTGGGGCGAGGTTTTGGTGGCGAGCGGCAACGCGAATTGGCCTTCCGCTTTGGCATCAATCTTGTGATGCATGTGCTGACCGGCAACTACAAATCCGATCAGGTCCATGTGCCCGCACTTCTGGACAGGTTGGGCCAATGACAGGGCAAATCATCTTCGACCCTCTGCTGCCTTGGGCGGTGCTGGCGGTCCTCGGCGGAATCGTATTGACCGCTGGCGTGCTGGCGCTGCTGCGTGGCTTGTCAGGTTGGGCGCTACGTCTTTTGGCCGGTCTGGTTGTGCTCGCCGCCCTGTCCGGCCCCGGCTGGCAGGAGGAGGACCGCGCCCCCCTTTCTGATATCGTTCTGTTGCTGGTCGATGGATCATCCAGCCAAGCTTTGGGGGACCGCGCCGCTCGCACAGTTGAAGCAGCGGATCAGCTGGAGGCCGAACTTGAGGCCCGCCCCGACACCGAAGTCCGCCGGATCGAAGTGCCAGATGGCGAGGGCGATGCCGGCACACAGATGATGACCGCCCTGAACGAAGCGCTGGCGCAAGAGCCGCGTGGTCGTATCGCAGGCATCATCGCGCTCAGTGATGGTCGCGTCCATGACATGGACCGCGCCCCCGACCTGCCCGCGCCCCTGCATTTGCTGCATACCGGGCTGCCCGGCGATTGGGACCGCCGCCTTATCGTTGAAAATGCCCCTGCCTTCGCCATTCTGGATGAGCCGGTGACCCTGTCTTTGCGGATCGAGGATATGGGCGCTGTGCCGGAGGGAATGACCCGCGCCCCGCTGGAAATCTCGGTCGATGGAGGGGAGCCGCAGCGTTATGAGGTCGAGATTGGGCGCACCTTCGATTTGCCTGTTACCCTGCCGCATGGCGGGCGGAATGTGATCCAGTTCACCGTGCCCGAGGCAGAGGGCGAGTTGACCGACCGCAACAACACCGCGCTGGTGCAGATCAACGGCGTGCGCGACCGTCTGCGTGTCCTGCTGGTGTCCGGGCAGCCGCATGCAGGCGGGCGCACATGGCGCAACCTGTTGAAATCCGACAGCTCGGTCGATCTGGTCCATTTCACGATCCTGCGCCCACCAGACAAGCAGGACGGCGTGCCAGTGTCGGAACTGTCGCTGATCGCCTTTCCCACGCGCGAGTTGTTCATGGAGAAGATCGAGGATTTCGATCTGATCATCTTCGACCGCTACAAAAGGCGCGGGATCCTGCCATCCTCCTATCTGGAGAACGTGGCGAATTATGTGCGCAACGGCGGGGCCGTTCTTGTGGCGGCCGGGCCGGACTTTGCCACTGCTGCTTCGCTTTACCGATCTCCGCTGTCCTCGGTTCTACCGGCGCGACCCACAGCAAGGGTCATCGAAGAAGGGTTCGTGCCGCAGATCACGGATATGGGGCAACGACATCCCGTGACTGCCGGTCTGGTACCCGAGGGGCAGGATCAATGGGGTCGTTGGTTGCGTCAGATCGACCTTGAGACAGAGCGCGGCAACGTGGTCATGTCCGGCATCGAGGATCGTCCACTGCTCATACTGGACCGGGTCGATGAGGGGCGCATAGCACTTCTTGCATCGGATCAGGCATGGCTGTGGGACCGTGGATTCGAGGGTGGGGGTCCACAACTGGAATTGCTGCGCCGTCTGGCGCATTGGATGATGAAGGAACCCGAGCTAGAGGAGGAAGCGATCTTTGCCGAACCCACTGGTCAACGGATGCGGATCATCCGCCGCACGCTCAAGGATAGCGCCGGTCCCGTAGTTGTGACGACTCCCAGCGGTAATGAAGTCGAGATCACCTTGACCGAAGTCAGCCCGGGGCGGTTCGAGGCGATCTATGATGGCCCAGAGATCGGTTTGTATCGTCTGACAGACGGCGATCAGTCTGCCGTGATCGGTCTTGGTCCTGCGGCGCCGCGCGAATTTGAGAAGACCATTGCCACTGGCGAGGTGATGCAACCCGCCATTGACACATTGCGTGGCGGAGTTTTGCCGCTTGCCGAGGGATTGCCCGCGATCCGTGAAGTCAGCGCAGGTCGTCCCGCGGCCGGGCGCGGCTGGATCGGCTTAACCCCGCGAGAGGCATTCGAGACGCGTGATGTGCGCCAGACGCCTTTGTTGCCGGCGTGGCTGGTGTTGCTTCTGGCGTCTGGCCTGATTGTGGGGGCTTGGCTGCGCGAGGGGCGACGCTGACCGCTACCGGGACAGCTTGACCCTGTACAACGCTTCGGACCATCCGTCACGGGAACAGCGGGCCCGGATGAACACCTCTGACGTCCCATCCGGGATCATGACGTTGCTCAGGGCGCGGGTGAAAGGCTGCTCATCGACATGCGGGTGGAACAATTCGCGGTATCCCAGCCGCTTCCCATTAGCATCAACCACTTCCCATCCGTCAGCGTAATGATCCCAGCCGCTGTCTGGATGGGAAATCGTGACCTCAAACCGCCACCCCATTCCGGCCAGCCCTGTCGCCACGTCGACAACCTTGGGTGATTCGGCGTTTGCGACAAGGCCGGAAAACAGCAGGGCGCAGGCGGGTGATGTGATGCGAAACATGGTCATGCAAGGACTGTAGCAGTCTCATGGTCCGCGCGCCGTCACGTCTGCGTGTGCCTTGTGCCATCTGTCCCTGCAATCAGTACGGCGCGCGATTGCGATGCGAACTCGCGCCGCCAGAGCACGCCCAAAGTCATGGCCGTCGCCGCGATGAACGCTTCTGCCCCCAATATCCATGCAGCACTTCCCAAGGCGAAATAGACGGACCGCAGTCCCCGGTTAAAACTTCGCGCGGCCGCGATATTGACTTCAGCCGCTTTGGTGGCGCGCGGTTGGGCATAGGGATCATCGGCGTCATTCGGCACTGCAGCAATAAGAATTGCGCAATAACCGAACAGACGGTGGGACCAGACGAACTTCAGAAAAGCGTTGGCCAGAAAGACAAGTATGACCAGAAGTTTCACCTCCCAGACAAAGATCGGATCGCTGGTCATGATCAGATCACTCGCTACGCCCTGCAACCGCTCGGCATTGCCGATCAGTGCAAAACCACCGCCAATCGCTATCATCGTGGCCGATGCGAAAAACGATGCGCCTTGCCGCAACGTGCTCAGGACCTGTGCATCGAACATGCGGGTCTGGCGTGTCACCATCATTCGCATCCAGTCGCGCCGATACTCGGCCATCAGGATCGACACAGACGGGCGCCAGCGTCCCTTGGCCTCGATCCGCCACCCAATAGCGATCCAGCCTCCAAAAAGCAGGACCAATCCTGCCAGATCAAGCAGTCCGAACAATCCAAGTCGATCCATCCACGTCATGTGCAACTCCTAGACTGTCATATGAGGACTTGCCAGACGGCCTAAATTGGTTATATTTTTTTACCAATAAACAGGAGGAGCGCCCCGATGGACATGCCAACCCCGAATCCCGCGATTCTGGCCAAGAAGCCCCGTCTTGTCGAGCGGCTGTTGCATGTCCTGCCTGCCGACGCTGTCATCCATCTCGAGGCAGAGACCCGTGCCTATGAATGCGACGCGCTGACCGCTTATCGTTGCCCACCGATGGTCGCGGTGCTGCCCGAAACCACGCAGCAGGTGTCCGCCATTCTGCGTATCTGTCACGAGATGGGTGTGCCCGTTGTCCCGCGCGGATCTGGAACATCCTTGGCGGGCGGCGCTCTGCCGACCGCGGATTGCGTGATCCTTGGCGTGGCACGGATGAATGCCGTGTTGGAAACCGATTACGAGAACCGCTTTATCCGCGTGCAGTCGGGTCGTACGAATCTGAGCGTGACGGGAGCCGTGCAGGAAAACGACTTCTTCTATGCGCCTGATCCTTCCAGCCAACTGGCCTGTGCCATCGCGGGCAATATCGCGATGAACTCGGGGGGCGCGCATTGCCTGAAATACGGGGTGACGACCAACAATCTGATGGGTGTCACCATGGTCCTGATGGATGGCACAGTGGTCGAGATCGGAGGTGCGCATCTGGATGCATCGGGGTTGGACCTTCTGGGCGTGATCTGCGGATCGGAAGGCCAGCTTGGTGTTGTCACCGAGGCGACACTGCGCATCCTGCGCAAACCCGAAGGCGCACGACCCGTCCTGATGGGTTTCGACAGCAACGAGGTTGCGGGCGAATGCGTCTCCGATATCATCAAGGCTGGTTTGCTTCCTGTGGCGATCGAATTCATGGACCGCCCCTGCATCCGCGCGACCGAGGCCTTTGCCAAGGCGGGCTACCCCGATTGCGAGGCGTTGCTGATTGTCGAAGTCGAGGGCTCTGACGCAGAGATTGACGAACAACTGGAAAAGATCGTCGCCATCGCGCGCCGGCACAATCCGGTTGAACTGCGTGAAAGCAAATCTGCCGATGAAAGCGCGCGCATCTGGCTGGGGCGCAAATCCGCCTTCGGCGCGATGGGACAGATCAACGATTACATGTGTCTGGACGGCACAATCCCGGTCAGCCAATTGCCCTATGTGCTGCGCCGGATCGGGGAGATGAGCAAAGAATACGGGCTGGATGTGGGTAACGTGTTCCACGCAGGCGATGGCAATATGCACCCGCTTATCCTGTTTGATGCCAACAAGCCCGGCGATTTGGAACTATGCGAGGCGTTCGGGGCCGATATCCTGCGGCTTTGTGTCGATGTTGGTGGCTGTCTGACAGGCGAACATGGTGTGGGCATCGAGAAGCGTGATCTGATGGTCAATCAATTCGACCCTGACGATCTGGATATCCAGATGGCCGTCAAGGATGTCTTCGATCCGCAATGGTTGCTGAATCCGGCCAAGGTGTTCCCGCTGGCCGCGTCCGAGGCACGCCGCGCCGCCTGATCGCCAAGCCGGGGGCGCTGCCCCCGGACCCCCGGAGTATTTTTGGAACAATGAAGATGATCACACCCCGGACCGAGGCCGAGCTGGCCGACGCGATCGCGAGTGCCGCAATGCCATTGCGGGTCATCGGCGGCGGTACGCGCTCTGTCGTGCCCATGAGCAATGCGGCCGTCCTGTCAGTGAGTGGGTTGTCGGGGATCACGCTCTATGAACCCGGCTCGCTAACGCTCGTGGCGCAGGCGGGAACACCACTTGCGCAGATCGAGGCGGCACTTGCTGCCGAAGGACAGCGCCTGGCTTTCGAGCCGATGGATCATCGCGGGCTGCTGGGCACGACAGGCACGCCGACAATTGGCGGCGTCGTGGCCGCCAATGTCAGCGGCCCGCGCCGGATACAGGTGGGGGCGGCGCGGGATTTCCTGTTGGGTGTGCGCTTTGTCGATGGCGCGGGGCGTGTCCTCAAGAACGGCGGGCGGGTGATGAAGAACGTCACCGGTTACGATCTGGTCAAGCTGATGGCCGGATCGCGCGGTCGCTTGGGCGTGCTGAGCGAGGTGGCCTTCAAGGTCCTGCCCCTGCCCGAAGTGAGCGTGACGCTGGTTCTGCAAGGTCTGGACGACGCGGCCGCGGTCCGGGCGATGTCGCAGGCACTGGCCTCGCCCTTTGAAGTAAGCGGGGCTGCCCATTGGCCCGGACAGGGTACGTTCCTGCGGATTGAAGGCTTCGCCGGATCCGTGGCTTACCGTGCCGCGCAACTGCGCGAGATGTTGGGCGGCGAGATCGAGGAGAGCGCGCAGCGCTGGACCGAGATCCGCGATGTGACCCCCTTTCATGCAGCCGATGGCGATATCTGGCGGGTTTCGGTCAAGCCTAGCGATGCACCTTCTATCGTCGCGGGCGCAGGTGCGGAAGCCGTGCTGTATGATTGGGGTGGCGGGCTGATCTGGCTGCGTATGGCCCCCGGAACCGATCTCCGCGCACGGACCGCTGCCTATCAGGGCCACGCCACGCTTGTGCGCGCAAATGCGGACACCATGGCTCAACTGCCGCTGGAGCAGCCCGAACCTGCGGCGCTAGCCGCCTTGTCATCCGGTATTCGCGCCAAATTCGATCCGCGCGGCATCTTTGCAACCGAGACAGATCCGCTGCGGGCCGTGGCGTCATGATCCTTCTGATCATCGTGCCAGTGATCGTGGCTTTGTCGCTTTGTCTTTTGCCGCCCGGTCGGCAAGCCGCCATTGGTATCGGGATTGCGGCTGCTTTTTTGGCGGTGCTTTGGTTCGCAGCAGGCGG
>NCJR01000404.1 GCA_002282555.1 Rhodobacterales bacterium 34-62-10 | reverse complement strand
AGTTTCATGGAATCTCCTCCTGTCAGTGACGGGAGGATGCCTCGCGCATTGCCGTCTGGCCAGATTACAGTCGCATCAGTCTTGCGGCAGAAAAGGGGCCTACTCAGGAGGCGAAGCTTCCTTCTTGCCTAGAATGACTCGGCACTCAGCGCGCTTTGCGGGCTTCGCGCAGCTTCCGCCAACCTTGACCACTTCCGTGTAACTACATCCGTTATGGGCGATCAGGCACCAGTCAGGCATTTCAGATTTCATCCCCTTCCTCGGCGCATAGGCATAGAGTTTTGCCGAGATTTCGCAGCGGCAGGACCGACCATAGCCAGCGAGCCCCGTTCTGCGGCCATCCTTTAGCAAATCCGGGATGAACTCATTCCAGCTCGGCCTTAAGGCGGGGTCCTGGAGGATCTTGGTATTCACCTCCGTGCAGCGGGGAAAGTCCGGCAGGTATTCTCCCACCTCGGCCCGCCAGAACTGGCTGCGACAGACGGCATTCCCGGCTTCATCCCTGCGGCAGGTTTCCCGCGCATTGGGGGCCCAAGCCGTGCACCAGCTGGGCGGCACCCCATTGGTGAATTCCCTCTCCTGCTCAAGCCCGCAACCGGGCAGGCAGCGGACGATGCCGCTCTGGTCTGCGTCGGTATCTGCATCGCTCTGCGGCGCCTGAACAGGCAGCGCGCAGGCGGCAAGGAAGACCATCATTCCGGTCAATATCAGCCGCACCAGCAACATGGCTTGCTCCAATTTGCCGGCAATGCGGATCGCGCATGCCCCGACGCAGACATGACACCAGAGCGGGCAGATAGTTCAACCGGAAATCAGACTCTGGCCGCAGATGAGAGCTCGGCGCCTGCGCCTCACTTGGCCGGGCAAGCGGCCCGGGTCGCCTTCAGACGGTCGTGAGCAGCTTTGGCGGCATCGTAGCGGGCCTGAAAGATCGGCAATTCGGCTTCGCCGTTTTCCATCTCTTCCAGGAACTCAGCCTCTTCGATGCGGCCGGCATCATAATCAAGCTCGATCCACGTCAAGGCTTCGGCCAGATCGTTCAGGCGGACGTACTGCCGGGTTTCTTCAATGCCAGCCAGGCGCGCCGCTTCATCCAGTTCCGGGCCGCAGGCGGGCACGCTTTCAGCCAACGCGGTGCCACTCAGGCAGACTGCGGCCAGGCATGTTCCCAGAAATCTCCGCATAAGGCGCTCCTGCACTCCGGTGGTTACCCTGATGCGGATGTTACCAGCTGGCTTACCCCCGTCATTCCCCTGAAACGGGGGGATCGCCTTCAACGTCTTCTGTCAGGAAATGGCGCCCCTGCCGGTCTTCGATCTCGATGACCCAGAGATCGCTGTCGCGTGCCTTCGCGCGGCGGACGTAGTCGTCCACGGCGGATTCTTCCGGGCCGATGCCCTGAACGGCGAGGTTGAGAAAGATACGTTCGCCATCGAGGTTCATCGAAGGAATATAGGCTGCGGCCGTGCCATCGAGGCGGGCAACCTTCACCAGCACATCGCCGCGATGTTCATCGCCGTGCTGGGTGACGAACGCGCTGGCGCCGGCAAGGTTTGCCCGGCGGATCAGCGCGTCCGTCCACAGTCTGGCTGGCAAGCGTTCCATCATGGGCACGAATGTCCCACGCCGCGCCTGCCCGTCAAGTTACTCGCCGCCGAACGCGCAGCTCATGCCGACACTCATCATGGCGCCCATGATCTTCGTCTGCTCTTCAGCAGGCAGACTTTCAATCACATCATCCCCGGCGCCTTCAGCGGCCACCATTGCCTTGGCAACGGTATTGAAGGTCTTGGCGTCGAGATTCTCCTCAAGCCCGTCAGCGATGCAGGTACACATGGCCTGATCTTCGCCCGCATCGG
>NCJR01000076.1 GCA_002282555.1 Rhodobacterales bacterium 34-62-10 | reverse complement strand
TTTCATCTTGCCGAAAATATTCCCGCCGGAGGTATCCGGCCCCGCCACAGGCACCATCAATAGATATAGCGGATCTGATCCGCCCAATACCGTTCCATCCGGCGCAGAGACGAGGTGATCTCCTCGATCCCGGCGGGGCCAAGCACGCCCCGGCTTTCCAACCCTTCGGCATGGCGCGCGAACAGTCCCGCCACCACATCACGGATCTCGCGCCCGCGCGGGGTCAGCTTGACGCGCACCGAACGGCGGTCGATCTCGCAGCGCTGGTGGTGCATGAAGCCCAGTTCGACCAGCTTCTTGAGGTTGTAGCTGACATTGCTGCCCTGGTAATAGCCGCGCGTCTTCAACTCGCCCGCCGTCACCTCGTTATCGCCGATATTGAACAGCAAAAGCGCCTGCACAGCGTTCACTTCCAACATGCCGACGCGTTCGAATTCGTCCTTGATCACATCCAGCAACAGGCGGTGCAACCGTTCCACCAGGGACAGCGCGTCAAGATATCCGCCCATGAAGCCGGAGCGTGATCCCGTGGCCAGGCTTTTGTGCAACGTCATTAGGCGTCTCCGTCGGAGTTGTGATACCGACGGGAACCTTGACGCAAAAAGACCAACAACCGGTTAAGCGCCGCGCAATATGCATAAAATGCGCGACACTCTTTGCAGGCAGGGGGGTCAGCGCGACCCGGCTGCTCCCTGAGCGGTCAGCATGGCACGGATCTCTCCCACCACAGGCGCGAAATGCGCGGGCGGGTCCTGCACGCCGCTGGTCCAATAATACAGGTCATGATCATTCTCGCGCAGCAGCGCATCATAGCTGTCCAGCATCTGCGCATCCAGCCCGGCCAGCCGTTCCCCGGCAAAGCGCGACAGGATCACGTCCATCTCCTTGATCCCGCGCCGCATCGACCGCATGGCCAGACGCCGCAGCCGCGTATCGCGTGTCTCGCCCGTCGGCGCTTGTTCGATCAGCATGTCATTCGCCCTTCAGCTTCATCCGCAGGCTTTTCTCCAGCCGCCCCAGACGGTCCGCCGCAGCGCCGATCTGGGTCTTGAGGTCGCGGATCTCGACCAGCAGAGCGTTGATATCGGGCGAAATCGGGCTTTCGTCAACCGGGGCCGCCACGCCATCGCCCTCGCCCGTCAAAAGCCACACGATCGAGACACCCAGCAGCCCCGCCATCATCGACAGCTTGTTGGCGCGCGGCTCGGACAGGTCATCCTCCCAATCGCGCACGGTGCCGTGTTTCACGCCCAGACGCCGGGCCATCTGCTTCTGGGTCATCCCCGCCGCCTCACGCGCCGCAGCGACCCGGTCCCCGAACGTGGCGGTATCCGGCCCGTACCAGTTCTCTTCCATCTGCGTCACGTCATCCATCGGGTCATCCTCGCTGCGGTCCGCTGTCATTTTGCTCCCATCCGCCGATCCTGCTTGATCGGCCTATCCGTGCATCCTAAGACATTGATCTGCCGAATTCAAACCGGAGGCCCGGCCGATGTCCTTTCTGTCCAAGACGCTTGAGCGCGTGAAACCGTCACCGACCATCGCGGTCAGCAATCTTGCGATGGAGTTGAAGGCCCAGGGCCGCGACATCATCAGCCTTGGCGCGGGCGAGCCGGATTTCGACACCCCCGCCCATATCCGCGCCGCAGGCATTGCCGCGATCAACGCCGGAAAAACCCGCTACACCGCCGTCGATGGCATCCCCGAGCTGAAAGCCGCGATCTGCGCCAAGTTCAAGCGCGACAACGCGCTGGATTATGCAACGCATCAGGTCAGTGTCGGCACCGGTGGCAAGCAGGTGCTTTACAACGCGCTGATGGCCACGCTGAATGCGGGCGACGAGGTGGTGATCCCCGCCCCCTATTGGGTCAGCTACCCCGATATGGTCCTGCTGGCAGGCGGCACGCCGGTTTTCATCGAAGCCACGCTGGAAAACGCCTTCAAGATCACCCCCGATCAGCTTGAGGCCGCGATCACGCCCGCCACCAAATGGTTCCTGTTCAACTCGCCCTCCAATCCCACCGGCGCGGGCTATGGCTGGGACGAGCTGAAAGCCCTGACCGATGTGCTGATGCGCCACCCGCATGTCTGGGTGATGACCGATGACATGTATGAACACCTCGCCTATGACGATTTCAAATTCTGCACCCCCGCGCAGGTCGAACCCGCGCTCTATGACCGGACCCTGACGGTCAATGGCGTGTCCAAGGCCTATGCCATGACGGGCTGGCGCATCGGCTATGCGGCGGGGCCGAAACCGCTGATCGACGCGATGCGCTAGGTGCAGTCGCAAAGCACCTCGAACCCCTGCACCATCAGCCAATGGGCCGCGGTCGAGGCGCTGAACGGCACCCATGATTTCATCGCGCCCAACAATGCGATGTTCGCCCGCCGCCGCGATCTGGTGGTCGCCGCGCTGAACGCCATCGACGGCGTCACCTGCCCCACGCCTGAGGGCGCCTTCTACGTCTACCCCTCCATCAAGGGGCTGATCGGCAAGACCACGCCCGCAGGCACGACCATCACCGATGACGAGACCTTCGCCCGCGCCCTGCTGGAAGACACCGGCGTCGCCGTCGTGTTCGGCGCCGCCTTCGGTCTTTCGCCCAACTTCCGCATCAGCTACGCTACCTCGGACGCGGCCTTGGCCGAGGCCTGCGCCCGTATCCAGCGCTTTTGCGCTGCGCTGACCTGACACGAAGGAGCAGGCACGATGGCAGGCGATCTACCGGACTATTATTTCCGGGTGCGCGAAAACGGCGCGCTGGTGTTCCGCGTGGACACCGAAAACCGCCAGCGCCGGATCGAGATGGACCAGATCGCCACCATCAACATCCGCAACGCCGAGGTGAAACCCCATGGCGACCGCCGCCTGACCGAGGCGGACATGGCCGCCATCACCGACTGGATGACCCAGCGCACCGCACTTCTGGCGGCCCGCGACGTGGATGACATCCTGCGCGCCGTGGATCACCTGAACCTGACCACGCAATGGGTGCAGACGCGGGCCACGGATGACCAGCTGGACGCGGTCACCGATACGCTGCTTCTGGCGATGCACGACCTGCGCACGGTTCTGGTGCGCAAAAAGGCCGACCGGCTGATCAAGGGCGAATGACGCCTGATCCTTGATGATTGAAGCTGAAACACCTGACGCTGCCGGCGATCAAGGTTTTCAAGACGTTCATGACGTTCATGACGTTCATGACGTTCAACGCGATCAAGCCGTTCCAACGCGTCAGGTCTCTGGCCTTGTGTCCGGGCGCGCTCGCAACGCGCTTATCCCCGCGCCGCCAGCCGCGGCAGCATCACACCCCAAAAGCGCCACATCATAAAGACCCCGGCCAGCGCCAGCCCCACGGCCAGCCCCAGCCAGACACCGACACCGCCCCAGCCCAGCACGAATCCCAGCACATAGGCGACAGGCATCCCCACCGCCCAATAGGACAGGGTGGCGATGATCATCGGTACGCGCGTGTCCTGCACCCCGCGCAGCAGGCTCAGCGCCATCACCTGCGCGGCATCGGCCAGCTGGAACAGCGCCGCCGCCGCCAGCAGCACCACACCAATGGCGATGACGCCCGCGCGGTCCGGCTCGTCGGGTGACAGGAACAGCCCCATCAGGAATTCGGGCACCAGCAGAAACAGCAGCACCGTCAGCCCGGCCAGCGCCAGCGACAGCGCCACCACGACCATGGCCCCCAGCCGCAGCCCGCCCCAGTCCTGCACCCCCAGCGCGCGCCCCGCGCGCACCGTGGCCACATTGCCCAGACCCAGATGGATCATGAATACCAGTGACGCGATCTGCAACGCGATCCCATGCGCCGCCAGCGGCAGCGTGCCCAGCCAGCCCATCATGATCGAGGCGGCGGCGAACAGCCCCACCTCGGCCAGCGTGGTGATCCCGATCGGCCAGCCCAGCCGGAACACCTGCCCGAACGCCTCCCAATCGGGGCGCCAGAACCGGACGAACAACGCATGCTCGCGCGTGACCATGCCCGCATAGACCGCCAGCAACACCAGCGACGTGATCTGCACCGCAAGCGAGGCCCAGGCCGCCCCCACGATCCCCATCTCGGGCGCCCCCCAATGGCCGAAGATCAGCGCGTAATTGACGATCACATTGACCGCCACCGCGCCGATCGTGACCCAAAGGACAACCTGCGTCCGCTCCAGCGCCGCCAGATAGGATTTCAGCACCATCACCAGCAGCGCGGGAAAAATACCCCAACCCGCCACACGCAGATAGCGGCTGGCCTCGCGCGCGATCTCCTCGGTCTGGCCCAGCGCCAGCAGCAGAGGCTCGGACCAGATCATCAGGGGCATCGACAGCGTCCCGAACAGGATCGACAGCCACATGGCCATGCGCGTCACGCGCCGGACCTGCTGGCTTTGACCCGCCGATTCCGCCTCGGCCACCATCGGCATCACGGCCCATGCAAAGCCTGACCCGAACAGGAACAGCACGAAAAACACCATCCCCGCCAGAACCTGCGCCGCCAGCGCCGTCACGTCATACCAGCCCAGCATCACCGCATCGGTCAGAGAGATCGAGAATTGCGCCACATGGCTCAGGATCAAGGGCAGCCCCAGCACCGTAATGGCGCGCATATGCTGCGAGGGCGTCAGGGGAAGGCTCTGGGATATGGGGGTCGCATCACTCATACCATGGCCCTAGCGCCGCTTTGTGAAACGCGCAAGACGCACCGCGGGGAATGGCGCCCGGAGTGTCAGCGTGGCGACACTGCCCCGCAAGGCTCCTCGCTGACCGCTCCTCGCACGCGCCCGTCACCCCGCAAGGCCTGCATCTTCTTGCACCAAATATCCCCGCCGGAGGCATCCACGACCGCCCCAATCGCTCCGCAGGGAACCGGAGCGCGTCGCACCCCGGCATCCCTCCATCAGCCATCCGCAGCCTTGATGCCCGCGGCACCCCGAACGCAAAACCCTTAAAATATCCCTAACGCCGCCGCGTAACCCCTTGATATCCCTCATCGCGGAAAATGTCCCACGGTGGGACACCGGGGGCAAGGCTCTCGCGGCGCCATCTCCCCCTAGCCCTGCCCCCCCGCCTGCCCTACCTAAGCCCGCATGACCGCGCCCCAACTGCCCCCCATCATCACCGACTGGTTCCAGACCAAGGGCTGGGCCCCGCACCCGCATCAGCTGGACATGCTGGCCCGGGCCAATGATCCCGCCCTCCTCCTCATCGCCCCCACCGGCGGCGGCAAGACGCTGGCGGGCTTCCTGCCCACGCTCGCCGACCTTGCCAGCGCGCCCCATACCGGCCTGCACACCCTCTATGTCTCACCCCTCAAGGCGCTGGCCGCCGATATCAAACGCAACCTGCAAACCCCGGTGGCCGAGATGGGCCTGCCTGTGCGGATCGAGGATCGCACCGGCGACACCTCGGCCCATACCAAACGCCGCCAACGCGCCGACCCGCCGCATATCCTGCTGACCACCCCGGAAAGCCTTGCGCTGCTCACCTCATACGAGGACGCGCCGCGCATCTTCGCAGGCCTCAAGCGGATCGTCGTGGATGAGATCCACGCCCTGGCCGAGTCCAAGCGTGGCGATCAGCTGATGCTGGCGCTGGCCCGCCTGCAAACCCTCTGCCCCGGACTGCACCGCGTCGGGCTGTCCGCCACCGTGGACGACCCCGCCGCCATCGCGCGCTTTCTGGCCCGTCACCCCGATCCCTGCCCGATCCTGACCGCCGATCCCGGCCCTGACCCCGATATCGCGATGCTGACCACCGACCAGCCGCCGCCTTGGTCCGGGGGTGGGGCCGCCTATGCGATCCCGGCCGTTCTGGAACAGGTCCGCGCCCATAACACCACGCTGATTTTCCACAACACCCGCGCGCAGGCCGAGATCTTCTTTCACAACCTCTGGCTGGCCAATGATGACGCCCTGCCCATCGGCATCCATCACGGCAGCCTTGACCGCGACCAACGCGCAAGGGTCGAGGCGGCGATGGTGGCCGGGCAACTCCGCGCCATCGTCTGCACCGGTAGCCTTGATCTGGGGATCGACTGGGGCGATGTGGACCTTGTGATCCAGATTGGCGCACCCAAGAACGTCAAACGCCTTGTGCAACGCATCGGCCGCGCCAACCACCGCTATAACGCACCCTCCAAGGCGCTTCTGGTGCCCGCCAACCGGTTCGAGGTGATCGAATGTCTGGCCGCCTTAGAAGCCACCCGCGCCCATGATCTGGATGGAGAGCCGCGCGGCGATGGCCCCTTGGACGTGCTCTGCCAGCATATCCTGATCGCCGCCTGCGCCGGGCCATTTGACGCTGATACGCTCTATAACGAGGTCACAACCGCAGGCGCCTACGCCACCCTGACCCGCGCCGATTTCGACGCCTGCCTCGATTTCATCGCCACCGGCGGCTATGCCTTACGCGCCTATGACCGCTGGCAACGCCTGATGCAGCGCCCGGACGGGCTGTGGCACCTCCGCGATCCCCGCGCCGCAAAACAGATCCGCATGAATATCGGCACGATCCAGGACACGGACACCCTCAAGGTCCGCTTCCGGCGCAATCGCGGCGGCAAACCCTTGGGCGAGATCGAGGAGGCCTTCGCCGCCACCCTCACCCCCGGTGACACTTTCCTGATCGGCGGGCAGATCGTCCGCTATGAGGGGCTGCGCGAGATGACGGTCGAGGTCAGCCCCGACCCCGGCCGCAAGCCCAAGATCGCCACCTTCATGGGCACGAAATTCGCCACATCCACGCAGCTCAGCACCCGCATCCTGCATATGCTGCAAGCCGAGGATTGGCCTGCCCTGCCCGGTCACACCCGCGACTGGCTGGCCCTGCAACGCCGCATCAGCCGCCTGCCGGAACCGGGGCGCCTGCTGATCGAAAGCTTCCCCCATGACGGGCGCGAACATGCTTGCGTCTACGGCTTCGCGGGGCGCAACGCGCAGCAAACGCTGGGCCTTTTGCTCACCAAACGGATGGAGGAGATGGGGCTTGATCCCCTAGGCTTCGTCGCCACCGATTACGCGACGCTGATCTGGGGGCTGAAACCCCTGACCGATGCCCGCGCCCTGCTGGACCCGCAAAAGCTGGAGGACGGGCTGGAGGCATGGTTCAAGGGCAATGCCGTGATGAAACGCACCTTCCGCGCCTCGGCCACCATCGCGGGGCTGATCGACCGCGTCAGCGCAGGCCAACGGAAATCCGGGCGGCAGGCCACGTTTTCCTCGGACATCCTCTATGACACGCTGGTCAAATACGACCCCGACCACCTGCTTTTGAAGATCACACGAACCGAGGCGATGCGCGGCCTTGTCGATTTCGGCCGCGTGCGCGAGATGCTGGAACGGGTGGGCGACCGGATCGACCTCATCCGCCTGTCGCGCCTCACGCCCTTCTCGGCGCCCCTGTTCCTCGAGATGGGCCGCGTCCCCGTCGAAGGCATCGCCCGCGAGCGCCTCATGGCCGAGGCAGCCGAGGCGTTGATGCGCGAGGCGGGGCTTGGCTGATCCTCTTGCCGTGCCCCTTGTCTTGTCCCTTGTCTTGCCCCTTGTCTTGCCGCACACCGCCTGCCAAGAGGCAGATCATGGTTCACCACGCCTTCACCCTTGCGGGGGAAACCCTGCACGCCCTGCCCTCGGGCGCGCTCTACTGGCCTGCGCAGGCGCTGCTGGCCGTGTCCGACCTGCATTTCGGCAAATCCGAACGGCGCGTGCGGCGCGGCGGCATGGCCCTGCCCCCCTATGAGGCGCAGGACACGCTGACCCGCCTGCAATCCGATCTGGACGCGACCCGCGCCGCCACGGTGATCTGCCTTGGCGACAGTTTCGACGATCTGGCCGCCAGCGACGGGCTGCCCGATGACGCCCGCCTCTGGATCGCGCGGCTGCAAGCGGGGCGGCGCTGGATCTGGGCCGAAGGCAATCACGATCCCGGCCCTGTCGATCTGGGCGGCACGCACCTGGCCGAATTGCGCATGGCCCCGCTGACCTTCCGCCATATCGCCGATCCC
>NCJR01000075.1 GCA_002282555.1 Rhodobacterales bacterium 34-62-10 | reverse complement strand
GCCGCACCGTCCTGCACCGCTTCGGCGAAATCCAGATAGACGAATTGCGCGCCCATGGATTCGACCTGCTCGGCCACTTCGGGGCGCACGTCGAAGGCATAGGTGATCGCACCAAGGCTGGTCGCGGTGCCGATGGCCGCCAGACCTGCCACGCCCGCACCCACCACCAGAACCTTGGCCGGGGGCACCTTGCCCGCCGCCGTGATCTGGCCGGTGAAGAAACGGCCGAAATTATTGCCCGCCTCAATCACCGCGCGGTAACCTGCGATATTGGCCATGGACGACAGCGCGTCCATCTTCTGCGCGCGGCTGATGCGCGGGACCATGTCCATCGCGATGACATTGGCACCCTTGGCGGCGGCCTGCTTCATCAGCGCTTCATTGGCGACCGGGTAGAAGAAGGAAATCAGGGTCTGCCCCTCGTTCATCTTCTTCACTTCCGCCTCGGATGGCGGGCGCACCTTGGCGACCACATCGGCGGCTTTCCACAAGGCGGCTGCGGTTTTCACCACCTCGACGCCCGCATCCTCATAGGCCTTGTCCGAGAATCCGGCAGACAGACCCGCCCCGGTTTCGATCACACAAGCATAGCCCAGTTTCTGCAACTGAAGTGCCGAGTCAGGGGTCATGGCCACGCGGGCCTCACCCTCGAATATTTCCTTTGGCGTACCGATTTTCACGTCTCGCGTCCCCCTTTTCGCAGGTCTTGCTCCGGTCGCGCCGCAACCGGAAACTTGGTTATAGTGCGGCGCAACAATATTTCACAAGAAGATCGGTCCTGCGATGCACTTATTGCGCCGGACTGTCAAATCCATCGACGGGTTTTCTGGCAATAGCGGGCAAATTCGGCCCGGAATTTGCGCCTGAGGCGGTTTTCCTCGGGGATCACGAAGCGCTTTTCCAGTATCCAAAGGAATACCGGCACCAATGGTAGCGCAAGCACCGCATCAAAGCGCAGAATCAATCCCGCCAGCACCAGGACATCGCCCAGATAGATGGGATTGCGGCTGCGGCTGAAGATGCCCGACTGCACCAGTTTGGCCGCCTCAAGATGCGGGATCACGGTCGTGCGCGCCTTTCGCATCTCGTGCACAGCCAAGACCATCAGGATCAGCCCGCCGCCCACCAGAATGCCACCCGCGAAATCCGCCCAAGGTCCGCCGAAGCTCAGGCCATAAGGCGCAAACCGCGCCTGCGCCCAGGCCAGCGCGATCATCGCGGCCAACCAGACCGGCGGCAGGTCGATCCATTTCAACATATGCGACCCTGCCCCGCGGTCCGCCGAGAGCGGCTCATTCGAACTCCATCTCCTCGAACACGCGGCCCGCGTTCTTGGTGGCCAGTTCCTCGAACGTGTCCAGATGCTTCCACTGCTCCTGATCCACGTAATAGGCGCTGGCCAGATCGCCGCCCGCCTCGATATGGGCACCGATCTTTTCGCGCAGGTCCACCAGATAATCCCGCGTATAGCGGCGCACCTGCGCAAGGTTCGTGGGATGGCCATGGCCGGGGATCAGATAGGTGGGGTTCAGCGGTTCCAACCCCGTCTCCCATGTCTCGATCCAGCAGGAGGTGCAGGTATCGGCAAAGATCGGCGGCATCCGCTCGTGAAAGGCGATGTCACCCGCGATCATGATCTGCCACTGCGGAATCCAGACCTGCGTATCACCGGGGCCATGCGCCGGGCCAAGGTGCAGCACCTCAAAGACCACATCGCCCATCGTGACGTCATAACGATCCTCGAACGACAGGTTCGGCACGGCGACGCGCGTGCCCTCCGCGCGGTCCTTGTTATAGCCCTGCATGCCCGCCAGAATCGCGCCGCCATGCGCCTCGACCTCGGTAATGGCATCGACATGGGCCAGAATATCCACGCCCAGATCGGCCCAATAGGAATTGCCCAGCATGGCATGGCCCTGCCCGTTCTCGTTGATGACCAGCTTGACGGGCTGATCGGTCACGGCCTTGATCTCCTCATGCAGCGCGGCAGCGAGCCGGGCGGACGCCCCGCCATTGACCACGACCACCCCGTCACCCGTCACCACGAAGGACAGGTTGTTGTTATGGCCCGCATTCTCATAGGTCGGCGGGGCGGTGGCACCGATGGCCGACCAGACATGAGGGATCACCTCGACAGGTTTGTCGTAAAGCTCGGATTGCGGATACTTATCCGCGATATCCTCGCTCGCCATCGCTTGCGCGGCCATCAGCGCCATCACTGCGGCATGGATCATGCTCTGTCTCATCGGGGCTATCCCTCCCTTAACTCTTGGATTGCATCACATTCACAGAGGCGAATGTCATTGTAAAGTGACCTTGCGGCGCGGCAGGACACGCGGCCTTGCCACCCGCGCCCGGCACGGTAGTCTGATCCGCAACAGGGGAGGTCCAGATGATCCACACAGGCAAACACGCATTGGTCACAGGCGGCGGCACCGGCATCGGCCTTGCCATCGCGCAGGCACTGGCCGCCGAGGGCGCACAGGTCACCATCACGGGCCGCCGCGCCGATGTGCTGGAGGCGGCGGCGAAAGCCACCCCCGGCCTGCACCCGCTGGTCATGGATGTGATGGAGGAGGCGCAGATCGTGGAGGGCATCACAGCCGCCACCGCCGCCCGTGGCCCGATCCAGATCGTCATCGCCAATGCCGGGATCGCCGAGGGCAAGAGCCTGCAAAAGACCGATCTCGATTTCTGGCACCGGATCATGCGCACCAATCTGGACGGCGCATTCCTGACCATCCGCGAGGCGATGCGCGGCATGCTGGGCACCGATTGGGGCCGGGTGATCGTGGTGTCGTCGCTGGCGGGTCTGCGTGGCCTCAAGGGGGCCGGGGCCTATTCCGCCTCGAAACACGGTGTCATCGGCCTCGTGCGGTCTTATTCCGAGGAACATATGGGCGGGCCGATCACCTTCAACGCGCTCTGCCCCGGCTATGTGGAAACCGATATCGTGGCGCTGCAATCGGAATCGATCGCCAAGCGTACGGGCATGACGGCTGAACAAGCGCGCCAAGCCATGGCCGACAGCAACCGCCACCGCCGCCTGATCGCGGTTGAGGAGGTGGCAACCGCCGCCATGTGGCTGTGTCACCCACTGTCAGGGTCGATCAACGCCCAATGCATAGAAATGGCCGGCGGTCAGGTGCGCTGAAGGCGCGCAGCATCCCGGTTTTCAGTGGACAAATCGGGGTGCAGGTCTTATTCCGAAAATACTTTAAGCCTAAAATATCTATGGGGCCGCTCATGACCGATTTCGCCGCGACCAAGGCCATGTTCCACCTGCCGGACGGCATGATCTATCTGGACGGCAATTCGCTGGGCCCGCTGCCCCGCGCCGCCGCCGCCCGTGTGGGGGGCGTGATCGCCGATGAATGGGGCGAGATGCTGATCACCGGCTGGAACAAGGCCGGATGGATGGACCAACCCACCCGCGTCGGCGACCGCATCGCGCGGCTGATCGGCGCGGAACCGGGTCATGTGGTGATGGGCGACACGCTCTCGATCAAGGTCTATCAGGCACTGGCCTCGGCACTGGAAATGCGCCCCGACCGCCGCGTGATCCTGTCGGACAGCGGCAACTTCCCCTCGGACCTTTACATGGCCGAAGGGCTGATCGCCTCGCTGGGGCGCGGGCATGAACTGCGCATTGTCGCGCCCGAAGACGTGGCCGCCCATATCACCGATGAGGTCGCGGTGACCCTGATCACCGAGGTGGATTACCGCACGGGGCGCAAACACGACATGGCCGACCTGACCGCCCGCGCCCATGCCGCAGGCGCGCTGACGATCTGGGATCTCGCGCACAGCGCAGGGGCCCTGCCCGTCGATCTGGCCGGATGCGGCGCGGATTTCGCAGTGGGCTGCAGCTATAAATACCTCAACGGTGGGCCAGGGGCCCCCGCCTTCATCTATGTCGCCCCCCGCCATGCGGATGTGGCCCGTCCTGCCCTGTCGGGCTGGCTGGGCCATGCGGCGCCCTTCGCCTTCGACACCTCCTACCGCCCCGGCGCCGGGATCGAACGGATGCGCGTGGGCACCCCCCCGGTGATCGCGCTGGCCGCACTCGAGGCCGCGATGGATGTCTGGGACATGACCACGATGCAGGACATCCGCGCCGCATCGACCGCGCTGACCGAGCAGTTCATCAAGGGGATCGAGGCCACCTGCCCGATGCTGACCCTGGCCAGCCCGCGCGAGGCGGATCAGCGCGGCAGTCAGGTCTCCTTCCGCTTTGCCGATGGCTATGCCGCGATGCAGGCCCTGATCGCGCGCGGCGTCATCGGCGATTTCCGCGCCCCCGATATCATGCGCTTCGGCTTTACACCCCTGTTCATTGACGAAGGTGACGTGAACAAGGCGATCAACATCATCGCCGATGTGATGGCCAACGCCCTCTGGGACCGCCCCGCATACAAGACCCGCGCCCGCGTGACCTGATGCCGCAATACCGCGCCACCGACAGCCTACCGCTCTGCCGCCCCGCAGGTTGGGCGGCGCTCTGGCGCAGGCTGGCCAACAGTGCCGCGCTGAATAGCTGACCGGGACCTCTCGTTTCTTCTTGCTTCAAATATCCATTGCGACGCATCTCACCCGCGCCGCGCAGCAGAACCCCGAGGCCACCGATGACCCATTCCCCCTATGATCCCGCGACCGAGGGCGCGGAAATGTCCTTTGACGGGCGCATGTCCTATGGCGATTACCTGTCGCTGGACCTGATCCTGTCGGCGCAGAACCCGCGCACCGACACCCATGACGAGATGCTGTTCATCATCCAGCATCAGACCTCCGAGCTGTGGATGCGCCTTGCCATCCACGAGATCGCCGCCGCCCGCCGCACCCTTGCCGCAGGGCATCTGCGCCCGGCCTTCAAGATGCTGGCCCGCGTCGCGCGGATATTCGAGCAACTCAACAACGCATGGGACGTGCTGCGCACCATGACGCCTGCCGATTACACCGCCTTTCGCAACGCGCTGGGCCAGTCGTCGGGGTTTCAGTCGCATCAATACCGCCAGATCGAATTCATGCTGGGCAACCGCAACCATGCCATGCTGCGCCCGCATGCGCATCGCCCCGATGTGGTCGCCCTGCTTACGGACGAACTGTCCCAACCCTCGCTCTATGACGTGGCGCTGCGGCTGCTGGGCCAGACGATCCCTCTTCCCGATGACGTGATCCACCGCGACCTGCGGCAAAGCCATACCCCATCCGAGGCCGTGAAACAGGCGTGGATCACCGTCTACCGCGCCCCCGAAACGCACTGGGAACTTTATGAGCTGGCCGAAAAGCTGATGGATTTCGAGGATTATTTCCGCCGCTGGCGCTTCAACCACGTCACCACGGTCGAACGCGTGATCGGCTTCAAACGCGGCACGGGTGGCACAGGCGGGGTCAGCTACCTCAAACGCATGCTCGAGGTCGAGCTGTTCCCCGAGTTGTGGCACCTGCGCACCGATCTGTGACGCTGGTCCGTGTGGCGCGGTCCGATCTGGATATTTGAGGCAAGAAGAAACAGACGCGCTCAGTCCGGCGTAAGGGCGCGCGCAAAGACCCGCGCCAGCAGTGCCGTCGCCGCGCGATACGCCACTGGCGTGGGGCGCGGCGCCTTCAGCCCGTGCAGCGCCGCCATCATCGTCGCGGCCAGCGCACTGGCATCGCCATGTGCCGTGGCCAGCGTGACACGCCCCGCCCTTGCCTGATCCTGCAACCACGCGGCATAGACCGCCACCAGCCGCGCCTCGCCCGCCTGCGCGATATCGGCACCATGGGCGTATTTGGTGTCCAGCAATTCATCCCCATGCGGCGAGGCCAGAAGCGCGTCGAATATCTGCCCCGCCTGCGCCTTGAAAGCCTGTGCCAGGGCCTGTTCGCAGGGCAAGTCCTGTGCCAGAACCGCCGTGACCTGCGCCACCGCATCGTCGTAATAGAACTGCGTCAGCGAACGGAAAATGTCTTCCTTGTTGCGGTAATGCAGATACAGCGCCGCGCGTGACATGCCTGCGGCGCGGGCTATGTCCTCCATCGAGGTACGACGAAACCCATAGAGCGAGAACGCCTCGAACGCGGCTTTCAGGATCGCCATGCGGCGTGGGTCTTGTGTCGGGTCTGTATCGGTCTGCGCGGTCATCCTGACCATGTGACAGAATTCATCCAATTCGTCAAATTGCCAGATTGACACACTGACAGTTTTCGCCCATTTTGTCAGAAATCCCAACCCGGAGCATGCCCATGGCCACGACCTTGACCATCAACGGAACCGACCATTCTGTCGATCTGCCACCCGAAGTGCCCCTGCTCTGGGTGCTGCGCGACGCCATCGGCCTGACCGGGACCAAGTTCGGCTGCGGCGTCGCGGCCTGCGGTGCCTGCACCGTGCAGATCGACGGTCAGGCCGTGCGATCCTGCCAGGTGGCGCTTGGCGATGTCTGGGGGGCAGTCACCACGATCGAAGGGCTGGGCACGCCGGATGCGATGCACGCCCTGCAACAGGCATGGGTCACCCATCAGGTCGCACAATGCGGCTATTGCCAGTCGGGGCAGATCATGCAGGCGGCGGGTCTTCTGGCCGAAACACCCGAACCCACGGACGCCGATATCGACGCCGCCATGCAGGGCAACCTGTGTCGTTGCGGCACCTATCCCCGCATCCGCGCCGCGATCCATGACGCCGCGCGCAGCCTGAAGGAGGCATGAGCCATGCCCAGCATCGGTAAAATCGCCCGCCGTTCCTTTCTGATCGGCTCCGTCGCCATCCTCGGTGGTGTGGCCTTTGGCGTTTACAAGGCGCGCCAGACCCCGCCCAATCCGCTGTCGCCCGATCAGGGGGCAGCACTCAACCCCTATGTGCTGATCAACGCCGATGGCGTCACGATCATCACCCCGCGCGCCGAGATGGGTCAGGGCATCCACTCCACCCTCGCCGCGATGGTGGCCGAGGAACTGGACGTGGCATGGGAGGATATCACCACCCTGCACGGCCCCCCCGCGCAGGCCTATTACAACGGTGCGCTGATGGGCGCGGGCCTACCCTTCAAGGATTATGCCCTGACCGACACGCAACACAGCCTGAAACAGGCGCTGTCCGTGTTGCCCAAGATGATGTCGCTGCAGGTCACGGGCGGATCGACCTCGACCGTGGATGCCTTTGACAAGATGCGCATGGCGGGGGCCACCGCGCGCGAAACGCTGAAACAGGCGGCGGCGCAGCGGCTTGGCCTCACGCGCGCCGAACTGACAACAGAAGATGGCCATGTCATCGCGCCGGATGGCACGCGGCTGTCCTATGTCGATCTGGCACCCGAGGCGGCGACAATCGACCCGCCACAGGACATCACCCTGCGCCCGGCGACTGATTGGAAATATCTGGGCAAATCCATGCCCCGGCTGGACATTCCCGCCAAGGTGACAGGGACCGCCACTTTCGGCATCGATGTGCGGGTCGAGGGGATGCGCTTTGCCGCCCTGCGCCGCAACCCCGCCTTGGGTGGCGGAATGCGCAGCTTCGATCCCGCCCCCGCCATGGTTATGACAGGCGTAGACCGCGTGGTCGATCTGGGCGACGGCATCGCCGTTGTCGCGACCAACACCTGGATCGCAATGCAGGCCGCCGAAGCCGTGGTGATCGACTGGGCCCCCTCGCCCAACCCGCAAACGACCGAGGATGCCTTCGCCGTGATCGCCGCCACCTTCGACGGCAGCCCCAATTCCACCATGCGAAACGATGGCACCCCCGAGGAGATCCCGGAGGGATCGACCGAGGTCACCGCCGAATACCGCCTGCCCTATCTGGCCCATGCCACGATGGAGCCGATGAACGCCACCGCCCATATGACCGCAGATGGCCTGACGATCTGGTGCGGCAATCAGGCCCCCGTCATCATTCAGGGCAAATGCGCCGATGCCACGGGCCTCAACCCCGAACAGGTCACTGTGCATACCACGCTGCTGGGCGGCGGAACCAGAATGGCGGGAATCAGCCCCGTCCGCGCCGCCGCCTCCCAGAGGCCGAG
>NCJR01000403.1 GCA_002282555.1 Rhodobacterales bacterium 34-62-10 | reverse complement strand
CTCCTGACGCTTCTTTTCGCGTTCGATCATAGATTTCTTAGCCATAACTCTCTCTCCCGCGCTTAGCTGTTGAAGGGCATGTTGAAGTGCTTCAACAGCGCCTTAGCTTCCGCGTCGGTTCTCGCGGTGGTGGCGATGACGATGTCCATACCCCAAACCTCATCGACCTTGTCGAAGTTGATTTCGGGGAACACGATATGTTCCTTGATGCCCATGGCATAGTTGCCACGACCGTCAAAGGATTTGCCCGGCACGCCGCGGAAGTCGCGGATACGGGGCATTGCGATCGTGATCAGACGATCCAGGAATTCGTACATCCGGTCACCGCGCAGGGTGACTTTCGCGCCCATCGGCATGCCTTCACGAACGCGGAAACCAGCGATCGAGTTCTTGGCGATGGTGGTGACAGCCTTCTGACCAGCGATGGTCGACAGGTCTTCGACGGCCGATTTGGCCTTCTTGCTGTCGCGCACGGCTTCTGCACCGCAACCGATGTTCAGGACGATCTTGTCCAGACGCGGGATCTGCATGTCGTTCTTATAGGAGAATTCCTCCTTCAGAGCGGCCTTGATCGTGTCGTTGAACAGCGCCTTCAGACGCGGGGTGTAGTTTGCGGTATCAAGCATCGATCACGTCCCCCGTGGTCTTGGCAAAGCGCACTTTTTTGTCGCCTTCAATCTTGAAGCCGACGCGCGTTGCCTTGCCGTTCTTGTCCAGCATCGCAAGATTGGACAGATCGATCGGCATCGCCTTGGGGATGCGACCGCCCTGGCTTGTCTGGCTTTGACGCGTGTGACGGATGGCCATGTTCAGACCCTCCACCACGGCTTTGCCGGCTTTGGGGTCAACGGACGAAATCGTGCCCTGCTTGCCCTTGTCCTTGCCGGCGAGGATGACGACCTTGTCGCCTGTCTTCAGCTTGGCAGCCATCTTACAGCACCTCCGGGGCGAGCGAGATGATTTTCATGAAGTTCTTGGCGCGCAGCTCACGAACCACCGGCCCGAAGATACGGGTGCCGACAGGCTCGTTGTTGTTGTTCAGGATGACTGCTGCATTGCGATCGAAACGGATCGCGGTGCCGTCTTCACGGCGAACTTCCTTGGCGGTGCGAACGACGACAGCCTTGCGGACGTCACCCTTCTTCACGCGACCGCGCGGAATGGCTTCTTTGACGGACACCACGATGATGTCGCCAACGGATGCGTAACGACGGTGGGAACCGCCGAGAACCTTGATGCACTGAACCCGGCGAGCGCCAGAGTTATCAGCAACATCCAGATTGGTCTGCATCTGGATCATTTGGTTTCTCCCGACCTTTGGGGGCCACTATCGGCATTTCCCCAGGGTTTCGATGGACCGAAAGGCTATCGCTTAGACGGCGATAACCTCCCAGCGTTTCGTTTTCGACTTGGGCGCACATTCCTGAATGCGGACGGTGTCACCGACGTTGAAAGCGTTCGTCTCATCGTGAGCCCGGTATTTCTTGGACTTACGGATGGTCTTTTTCAGAATAGGATGCGTAAAGCGGCGTTCCACCAGAACGGTTACGGTCTGGGCATTGGCCGTGCTTGTCACGGTGCCTTGAAGAATACGTTTGGGCATCTGTCAGGCTCCTTATTCTGCTGCCGCGGCGGCGGCTTTTTCGTTCAGCACGGTCTTCACACGCGCCACGTCACGGCGAACCGTCTTCATGCGGGCGGTGGATTCCAGCTGGCCAGTCGCCTGTTGAAAGCGCAGGTTGAATGCTTCTTTCTTCAGGGCAACCAGGTCCTCGCGGAGCTGATCGAGGGATTTATTGCGTAGTTCCTGGGCGTTCATGTCGCCGGTCCTTTTTAACAACGTCACCGGAGAGCCCCTTGTGACAGGG
>NCJR01000402.1 GCA_002282555.1 Rhodobacterales bacterium 34-62-10 | reverse complement strand
ACAGGTCGGCCTTGAACGCCAGCAGCTTGCCGACAAACCCGGCCTGACCGGCGCGGGGCTGTGCAAGGCGAAGATCCGATGTATAAGCCATGTTCGGTCACTTTCGGTTTTGCTCGTGGCGGGATCGTTTCCGCTCTGTTGTGACTAAGATACGTCGATGCTGCGATTGCACAATACCTATCTCGCGCAATGCTGCTATGCAGCAAATGCATATGAAAGACTGACCTATAATTTAGGCAATTGGCCTCAAATAAAGGCGGATTGCGCGCGGGGCTTGTGTCTGCCTGCAAACCTGCCACCTATTGCGGCACAGATGACGGAGGATTTGGCATGGCGATAACCCGCGACAATATCGAACAGGCGCTGCGGCAACTCTCGCTGCCCGATGGGGGCGACCTTGTCAGCCGCGACATGATCCGCGCGCTGAGCATTTCAGGCGGCACGGTGCGATTCGTGATCGAGGCGCAGACCCCTGCCATGGCGCGCCAGATGGAACCCCTGCGCGCTGCCGCCGAGGCCCTTGTCGCGCGCTTGCCGGGGGTCGAAAGCGTGAGCGTCGCCCTGACCGCCCATGGCCCGGCGGATCAGCCGGCCGCGCCCAGCCTCAAGATCGGGGGGCATCCCACCCCGCAGGCGGGGCCGACCAAGCCGTCGGGCGTGGACCGCATCCTGGCGATTGGTTCCGGCAAGGGAGGTGTGGGCAAATCCACCGTCTCGTCGAACCTGGCGGTGGCGCTGGCCCGGCAGGGGCGGCGCGTGGGCCTGCTCGATGCCGATATTTACGGGCCCAGCCAGCCGCGCATGATGGGCGTCAATCAGCGCCCCGCCAGCCCGGATGGCAAGACGATCATCCCGCTGCACGCCCATGGTGTCACGCTGATGTCCATCGGGTTGATGCTGGACCCGGCCAAGGCGGTGGTCTGGCGCGGGCCGATGCTGATGGGGGCGCTGCAACAGATGCTGGGGCAGGTGGAATGGGGCAAGCTGGATGTGCTGATCGTCGATCTGCCACCCGGCACGGGCGATGTGCAACTGACGCTGTGCCAGCGCACGCAGCTGACCGGGGCGATTGTCGTGTCCACCCCGCAGGATGTGGCGCTGCTGGATGCGCGCAAGGCGATCGACATGTTCAACACGCTGAAGACGCCGGTGCTGGGTCTGGTCGAGAATATGTCGGTCTTCTGCTGCCCCAATTGCGGGCATGAGACGCCGATCTTCGGCCATGGCGGGGTCCGGACCGAGGCCGAGAAGATGGGCGTGCCGTTGCTGGCGGAGCTGCCGATTGATCTGGACACGCGGCTGGGGGGCGATGCGGGCGTGCCGATTGCCGCCGGTGAGAGTGCGGCGGCACAGGCCTATGCGGCGCTGGCGACACGTCTGATCGCGGGCGGCATGGCCTGAGCCGCCTGATTTTTGAGTATTTGAGGCAAGATGAAGAAGGGGCGCGCAGGATGATCCGCGCGCCACTTTGGGTTTATGGCTTGCGGCGCGGCACGGCATTGGGGCCGCGTGCGGGGCCACCTGCGCGGGGCTTGGCCCCCTTGCCTGCGGGCAGCGGCTTGCCGCCCGGCCCAAGCCGCGCCGAGGTATTGGCCGCGGCATTGCGCGCCGGGGCCGCGGGCGCGTCACCGGCGGGTTTCTCCCAGGGTTTGCCGCCCGGCTTGCCACCCGGTTTGCCAAAGGGCTTGGCCCCCGGCTTGCCGTAAGGTTTGTCACCGGGCTTTCCGGCAGGCTTGCCGGCGGGTTTGCCATAGGGCTTGTCGCCTGCCTTGCCGGCGGGCTTGCCATAGGGTTTGTCACCCGGTTTGCCCGCCGGTTTGCCATAGGGTTTGGCACCGGGTTTCGCGCCGGGCTTGCCTGCGGGTTTGTCAAAGCCGCGATGCACCTC
>NCJR01000401.1 GCA_002282555.1 Rhodobacterales bacterium 34-62-10 | reverse complement strand
CAGGGCGAGGTGGTGGCGGTGTTCGAACTGCCCCGAACCCACGCCGCCCATGCCGTGCTGGAGGAGGCGGGGATTCCCACAGGCCCCGAATTGATCCTGCGCCGGATCAATACCCGCGACGGGCGCAAGACCGCATGGGTCAATGACCGCCGGTGTTCCGGCGAGGTGCTGCGGGCGCTGTCCGAGCGTCTGGTGGAACTGCATGGCCAGCATGATGATCGCGGGCTTCTGGACCCCAAGGGTCACCGCGCGCTGCTGGACGCCTTTGCCGGGATCGCGCCGCTGATGGACACCACGCGGGACACATGGCGCGCGCGGTCGCGCCTTGCCAAACGTCTGACCGAGGCGGAAGCGGCCCTTGCCGCCGTGCGTGCGGAAGAAGAGTATCTGCGCCACGCGGTATCCGAACTGGACGCGATGGACCCGCAACCCGGCGAGGAGATGGAACTGGATGCCCGCCGCCGCCTGATGCAGGGGGCCGAGCGCATGCGCGAGGATATGGCCCGCGCCCATTCCGCGCTGGGTCCGCAGGGGGCCGAAGGTGCCATGGGCGATGCGCTGCGCTGGCTGGACGGTCTGGCCGAGCGCGCCGACGGCATGCTGGACGCGCCGCTTGAGGCGCTGGGGCGCGCGATGAACGAGTTGGCCGATGCGGTGCAGGGCGTGGAACGCGCGCAGGATGTGCTCAGCTTCAACCCGCATGAACTGGAAGAAACCGAGGAGCGGTTGTTCACGATCCGGGCACTGGCGCGCAAGCACGATGTGCTGGCCGATGATCTGGCCAGCTTTGCCCAAGGTCTGCGCGACCGTCTGGCCGCGCTTGACCGGGGCGATGCCGATCTGCGCAGCCTCAGGACCGAACTGGCGCAGGCCGAGGCCGCCTATGATGCCGCAGCCACCGCCCTGACTGCCGCGCGAACCGCGGCGGCGGCGCGGCTGGACGCTGCCGTGACCGCGGAACTGGCGCCCCTGAAGATGGAGCGCGCGGTGTTCCGCACCGAAATCGCCGCGACCGAACCGGGACCGGAGGGGCGCGACAGCGTCACGTTTTCCGTGGCCACCAACCCCGGCGCGCCTGCCGGACCACTGGCGCGCATTGCATCGGGCGGGGAACTCAGCCGCTTCCTGCTGGCGCTCAAGGTCTGTCTGAGCGACAGCGACGCCGGCATCACCATGATCTTCGACGAGATTGACCGCGGTGTCGGCGGGGCCACCGCCGATGCCGTGGGCCGCAGGCTGGCGGCGCTGGCGGATGGCGGGCAGGTGCTGGTCGTGACCCATTCCCCGCAGGTGGCCGCCCTTGGCGCGCATCACTGGCGCGTGGAAAAACGCGTCCGCGACGAGATGACGACGACCACGGTGATCCCGCTGGACGCGCAAGCGCGGGTGGACGAGATCGCCCGCATGGTTGCGGGGGACACGATCACCGACGAGGCGCGGGGGGCAGCACGGGCGCTGCTGGCCGGCACGGTGTGATCCCGCGACCGCCTCGCCGGGTGCGGCGTCGCACTTGGATATTTGAAGCAAGAAGAAGCGGAAGTGTCAGCCCTGCCGCAGCATCTTGCCGGGGTTCATGATATTGGCCGGGTCCAGCGCCATCTTGACCGTCTGCATCACATCCCAGGCCGCGCCATGTTCGGCCTGCATGTAATCCAGCTTGCCCAGACCCACGCCATGTTCCCCCGTGGCGGTGCCGCCCAAGGCCAGCGCGCGGGTCACCATCCGGTGCGACAGATCATGGGCGGCGGCGACCTCGGCCGGGTTCTGGTCGTCATAGAGCAGGATCGCATGGAAATTGCCGTCCCCCACATGGCCCAGGATCGGCCCTTCGATCGGCGAGGCCGCGATATCCGCCTGCGTCTGCGTCACCGCCTCGGCCAGCCGTGAAATCGGCACG
>NCJR01000074.1 GCA_002282555.1 Rhodobacterales bacterium 34-62-10 | reverse complement strand
TATGGTCCTTTCCGCGATGCGGTGGGCGCGTCGGGGGCGCTTAAAGGCGACAAGAAAACCTATCAGATGGACCCTGCCAATTCCGACGAGGCGATACGGCTGGTCGAGCGCGACCTGCGCGAGGGCGCGGATATGGTGATGGTCAAGCCGGGGATGCCCTATCTGGACATCTGCCGCCGCGTGAAAGACACCTTCGGCGCGCCGACCTATGCCTATCAGGTTTCGGGCGAATATGCGATGATCCAGGCCGCCGCCCAGAACGGCTGGATCGACGGCGAGCGGGCGATGCTGGAAAGCCTGATGTGCTTCCGTCGCGCGGGCTGTGACGGCATCCTGACCTATTTCGCCCCCGCCGTGGCGCGCAAACTGGCGGGCCGCTGATCGCGGCCCCGCTGGGCGAAACCCCGCCGGAGCGGACAGGCTGACTGCCAAACTCCACAAGAGTTGGTGACAGCGCGCTGATTTGCCTCTATATTCAGCGCATAACCGGGGGCATTCAATCACCCGGACGTGGCAGCAGCATAAAAACAGGCGATTTTACATGACCCAGATCAGCAGACGAACCTTCACGTTGAGCGCGCTTGCAGGCATGAGCGTCACCGCAGCTTGTGGCAACGGGATCGGCAGCCCCGGATCGGCCGTGATCGACAACCGGGTCGAGGCGACAGTGAGCTACCTCTACAACACCTATCCCAATACCCGCGATCTGGCCGACAAATCCGTGGGTCAGTTGATCATGCCGCTGATCACCGAAGCAGGCTTCGGCTTTGGGGGCGGTTACGGCCGTGGCGCGCTGCGCGTGAATGGTGTGACGGTGGATTACTATTCGGCCACCAAGGGCAGTTTCGGCCTGCAAATCGGGGCGCAGCAATTCGCCCATGTGCTGTTCTTCATGACCGATGACGCGCTGCAACGCTTCCGCCGGTCCTCGGGCTGGGCTGCCGGGGCCGATGTGGAATATGTGATCAACGACCAGGCCGACAATCTGCGGGCGGAAACCACGACATCGACCTCGCCCGTCGTGGCGGTGATCTTCGGTCAGGCCGGGCTGATGGTGGGCGCCACGCTGGAAGGCGTGAAATACACCCGCATCATTCCCTGATCGCATCGCAAGGCGCGGGGATCACCCGCGCCTCGGCCGTTGCCCTGTGCCTGTCAGTGCAGGCGGAACTCTCCGACGACATGGCGCCACTCTCCGGGGCTGATCATCTTGCGATGGGTAAAGCGCACGGAATGGAGCGGCCCCTCGATCTCGGTCTTCCAGAAGTCGATGAACCTGAACAGGCGCGGATGATCCGGCGCAAGGTCATAGTCCTGCCAGACAAAGGTGTTCAGCACGTTGCGATAATCGGGCATACGGTAGAAGAATTCCGCCGTCGTCAGACCATAGCCCTTGAGCATCATTTCCGTCTCGGAAGCCTGCATGTTTTTCCTCATTCGCGACTCGATAGGAAAATCATGCCAAACTCAATTTACTTTTCAATAAAAACAGTATGTTAGCAGACTGGTGCGCTGGTTGCCAAAAGGGGTTGGCTTGCGCCATTGCACCCCATATCCGGCCTCTGTTATAGTCTGGCCAACAAGATATAGTGAAACTGGACAGAGCGGTTAAATCACGTGAACGACACGCCGGAAACCCCTGAAAACGAAGACGAAAACACGCCCACGCGGATCGTCTTCGATGGCCCCTCCATCTCGATCACCGAGGAGATGAAGACCTCCTATCTCGATTACGCGATGAGCGTGATCGTCTCCCGCGCGATTCCCGATCTGCGTGACGGTCTGAAACCCGTGCACCGCCGCATCCTCTATGCCATGAACGAAGTGGGCAATACCCACGACAAACCTTACCGCAAATCGGCGCGCCCCGTCGGTGACGTGATGGGTAAATACCATCCCCACGGCGATAGCGCGATCTATGACGCGCTGGTGCGGATGGCGCAGGATTTCTCGATGTCGCTGCCGCTTCTGGACGGTCAGGGCAACTTCGGCTCGATGGATGGCGATAACGCCGCCGCGATGCGCTATACCGAAGTGCGCATGGACAAGCCCGCCGCTTTCCTGCTGGCCGATATCGACAAGGACACGGTCAATTTTCAGGACAACTATGACGGCAAGGACCGCGAACCCACGGTTCTGCCGGCGCGTTTCCCGAATATGCTGGTCAATGGCGCGGGCGGGATCGCCGTCGGCATGGCGACCAACATCCCGCCGCATAACCTGGGCGAGGTGGTGGATGCCACGCTGGCCCTTATCGACAACCCGGACCTGACCTCCGAAGACCTCATCGAATTCATCCCCGGCCCGGATTTTCCGACCGGCGGGTTGATGCTGGGCCGGTCCGGTGCGCGCAAAGCCTATCTCGAAGGGCGCGGCAGCGTCATCATCCGCGCCAAGACCAAGATCGAGGAGCTGCGCAAGGACCGCTACGCCATCATCGTCGAGGAGATTCCCTATCAGGTGAACAAGGCCGCGATGATCGAGAAGATCGCGGAACAGGTGCGCGAGAAGAAGATCGAAGGCGTCGCCCATGTGCAGGATGAAAGCGACCGCAACGGCGTGCGCGTGGTCATCGAACTCAAGCGCGATGCCACGCCCGAGGTGGTGCTGAACCAGCTTTACCGTTTCACCCCGATGCAGACCTATTTCGGCTGCAACATGCTGGCGCTGAACGGTGGCCGCCCGGAGCAATTGACCCTGCTGCGCTTCCTGTCCAGCTTCATCACCTTCCGCGAGGAAGTGGTCGCCCGCCGCACCGCCTATGAGCTGCGCAAGGCGCGCGAGCGCAGCCATATCCTCTGCGGTCTGGCCGTGGCCGTCACCAATGTCGATGAGGTGGTGGCCACGATCCGCGCCTCGGCCGATGCGGCGGATGCGCGTGACAAGCTGATGACCCGCGCCTGGCCCGCGCGCGACATTGCCGAATATATCCGCCTGATCGACGATCCGTCCCACACGGTGAACGAGGATGGCACCTATTTCCTGTCCGAGATTCAGGCCCGCGCCATTCTGGAGCTGCGTCTGCAACGCCTGACCCAGCTGGGCGTCAAGGAAGTCACGGACGAGTTGCAGGAACTGGCGGCCAAGATCCGCGAATACCTCGAGATTCTGGCCAGCCGCGAGCGGATCATGGGCATCATCTCGGACGAGCTGCGCGAGGTGAAGGAGCTGTTCGCCGTTCCCCGCCGGACCGAGATTGTCGACTGGGCCGGCGACATGGACGACGAGGACCTGATCGAGCGTGAGGATATGGTCGTCACCATCACCTCAGGCGGCTATATCAAACGCACGCCGCTGGCCGATTTCCGTGCCCAGAAGCGCGGCGGCAAGGGCCTGTCGGGGATGCAGACCAAGGAAGAGGATGTGGTCACGACCCTTTTCGTGGCCAATACCCATGATCAGCTGCTGTTCTTCACGACCGATGGCATGGTCTACAAGCTCAAGACATGGCGTCTGCCGCTGGGGGGCCGCACCTCCAAGGGCAAGGCGATCGTCAATATCCTGCCGATCCCGCCGGGTGTCTCTATCGCGGCGATCATGCCGGTGGACCGTCCCGATACGGAATGGGATGACCTGCAAATCGTCTTCGCCACATCGGATGGCGATGTGCGCCGCAACGCGTTGTCGGATTTCACCAATGTGATGCGCAACGGCAAAATCGCAATGAAACTGCCCGACGGGGTGGAACTGGTGAATGCGCGTATCTGCTCGCCGGATGATGATGTGATGCTGGTGACGGATTCGGGCCGCGCCATCCGCTTCCCCACCACCGATGTGCGCGTGTTCAAGGGCCGCGATTCCACAGGTGTGCGGGGTATCCGCCTGCTGGGAACGGACCGCGTGGTGTCCATGTCCGTGATCCGCCATTTCGACGCCACCGCCGAAGAACGCGCCGCCTACCTCAAGATGCGCCGCGCCATGGCGGGTCTGGCCGATGATGCCGAGGCCGAGGATGAAGAGGCGCCTGCCGATCCCAACTTCTCGACCGAACGCTATGCCGAAATGTCAGCCGCCGAGAACCTGATCCTGACGATCACCGCAAACGGCGCTGGCAAGCTGTCGTCCAGCCACGATTACCCAGTGCGCGGGCGTGGCGGCATGGGTGTCACCGCCATGGACAAGGCGATGCGCGGCGGCGCACTTGTCGCCTCCTTCCCGGTCGAGATGGACGATCAGGTGATGCTTGCAACCTCCAAGGGCCAGTCGATCCGTGTCCCGGTCGAGGGCATCTCGTTCCGCTCCCGCTCGGCTGGTGGGGTCAAGGTGTTCAACACGGGCACGGGTGAAATCGTCGTTTCGGTCGCGCGGATCGCCGATCAAGGTGATGAGGATGGGGCTGAGGCAGATTAACACTCTGCTTCTTCTTGCAGCAAATATCCTCGGGGGGCAAACCCGCAGGGTTTGGAAGGGGGGCAGACAGCCCCCCTTTTGCGTCTTTACCGCATGGTAATCCCTTTGCTGCAGGGTCAGCCTCCTAACCACACGGGGACTGCCATGAACCTTTACAGCTGCTCCATCGACCTCAAGGATGATGCCAAGGCTTTGGCCTTTGCCAATGCGATCGACCAATGGATGACCCATCTCAAAACCGAAGGCGTGATCGAAAACTGGCGGCTCTTGCGCCGCAAGCTGAACCTTGCATCCGATTGCCACCGCGACTTCCTGCTTGAAATTGAGGTGCGGGATTTGGCCCAGTTGGATCAGGCGTTTCGCATGTTGGGGCGGAAGGATGACCATGTGGCCAGCCTCTACCGCGCCGTCAACATGCTGGTGGGCGAGGCGCGATTTGCGCTTTACCGCCCCTTCCCTGATCCGGAACGCTCGGAACGCATGGCTTTGATCTGACCCGGATCAGATACTGTAAAGCCTGCCGAACTTGTCCTGTAGATAGGCCAGAAGCGGCGCCTCGGACGGCTCCATGCCCGCCGCCTGCGCGATGACATCGCGCGGGGTAAACAGCCCGCCATGGCGCTGCACGCTCTCGCGCAGCCAACCCGTCGCCCCCGCCGTGTTGCCCTGCGCCAGTTGTGCATCCAGATCAGGCAGCGCCGCGCGCATTGCCTGATGCAGACAGCCGGCATAGACATTGCCAAGGCTATAGGTCGGGAAATAGCCGAACAATCCCACCGACCAATGCACATCCTGCAAACAGCCGTTTGACGGCTTGTCCACTACAAAGCCGAAATCCGCCTTGAAACGGTCGTTCCACGCCGCTTCCAGATCACCCACCGCCAGATCACCTGAAATCAGGGCAAGCTCCAAATCAAAGCGCAGCATGACATGCAGGTTATACTGCACCTCATCCGCCTCGGTCCGGATAAAGCCGTTCTGCAAGCGGTTCACGGCGGCGTAAAACCCGTCCTCATCCGCGATCCCGAAATCACCGAATGCGTCCCGCATCCGGGCGTATAGCCAGCCGGTAAAGGCGCGGCTGCGACCGATCTGGTTCTCATAGATGCGGCTTTGGCTTTCATGCACGCCCATCGACACGCCTTGACCCAGCGGTGTCATCAGGTAGGTCGCGTCAATACCCTGCTCATAGCAGGCATGTCCAACCTCATGGATGGTAGAATAGAAGCAATTGAACGGATCATGCGCATTTGTCCGCGTAGTGATCCGCACGTCGCGCCCCGACCCGCTGGAGAAGGGATGCACGGCCTTGTCCAACCGACCGATGCTGAAATCATACCCGAAGGTCCGCGCCAGAAGCTGCGTCAGCTCCATCTGCGCCGCCTCATCAAACCGCCCCTCAAGGCCGCGTGGCATAGGCTGCGCAAGGCACGCGGCGCGTAAGTCAACCAAAGGGTCGCGCAAGGCGGTGAACATCGCCTCAAGATCGGTGGCTTTGGCACCGGGCTCATAGTCATCCAGAAGCGCGTCATAGGGATCGCCGCCTGCGGCCAGCGCCGCCGCTTCCTGCCGCTTCAGATCGACGATCCGCGCCAGAACGGGCAGGAAGGCGGGCACATCTTCGGCCGCCCGCGCCTCGGCCCATTGGCCCTGTGCGCGGCTGGTCACACGGGCCAGTTCCTCGGCCAGATCAGCGGGCAGTTTGCGGGCGCGATCAAACCCGCGCCGAATATGGCGCAGTTGCGCCCGTCCCACAGCATCCAGCGCGCCCTCATCAATGGCCGCCAGCCACTCGCCCACACGCGGATCGGTGCGGCGCGCATGCAGAACCGATTCCATCGCGGCCATTTCATCGGACCGCTGATCAGCAGCCCCGCGCGGCATCATGGTTTCCTGATCCCAGCCCAGACGCCCGGCCACCTGCCCCAGCGCAAAGGTCTGGCGCTGATGCGCCATCAGCGCGTCAAAGGCCCCTGCGGAATTGCTCATGCCCGCGCCCCGCGGATCGATGTCACCACCGGATAGGCTGCAAGATAGCGCGCCCGCAGGATCAACACCCACAGGATCACAGCCAGAACCTGATGCAGAATCGCGATTTCCCAAGGTGCCGCGGTCATCACTGTGACGATGCCCAGCACGATCTGCGCCAGCAGCGTTACAAAGACCAGATTGAAAGCCGACCGCGTGGTTTCATGCGCGCTCGTCCGCCCGCGCAGCCAGACCACGACGCCAAAGACCAACAGAAGGTAACCGCTCACACGGTGAATGAACTGCACCAGACCCGGGTTCTCGAAGAAATTCTTCCACAAAGGTTCGATCATGAAAGGGTTGGGCGGGATGATCTGCCCGCCCATCAGCGGCCAATCGGTATAGGAGCGGCCTGCGTCGATCCCCGCCACCAGCGCGCCCAGCAAGATTTGCAGGAACGCGAAATGCATGAGGCCCGTGGACAGGCCGAACAGCTTGCCTTCCTTGGCGCGGCGGGCTTGCAGCAGGTCACGCTCGGACCGGCCCAACTGGAACACATACCACGCGATAAAGCCAAGGATCACGAAAGCCAGCCCCAGATGCGTCGCCAGACGGTAGCTGGCCACACTGGTCATCGACCCTGTCAGGCCGGATGCCACCATCCACCAGCCGATAAAGCCCTGCAGCCCGCCCAATGCGCCGATAAACAGCAGACGCGGCGTCCAGCCTGCCGGGATTTTACGCGCCAGCAAAAAGCCAAGGAAACCAAGCCCCCAGACCAGACCGATCACACGGCCCAACTGCCGGTGGCCCCATTCCCACCAGTAGATGAATTTGAAATCTTCCAATTCCATCCAGCGGTTCTGGATCTGGAACTGCGGAATTTGCTGGTATTTGGCAAATTCTGCTTCCCAATCGGCCTGGCTCAGCGGCGGGATCGCCCCCGTCAGCGGACGCCATTCGGTGATGCTCAGGCCGCTATCGGTCAGCCGCGTCAGACCGCCCACGGCGATCATCACCATCACAAGCGCAAAGAGCACCATCAGCCAAATACGGATCGCGCCACGCGCACCGGTATGGCCCCTGTCGATCAGCCCGCCCTGTGGGGTGGGGCGTGTTTCAGCCCCGGTTGCAACCTCTTCGAAAATCGCGCGTTTCTTGGTCATCGTCGTCTCCTGTCGCTGCCGAACCTAGGGCTTGTCGGCCGGATCGTCCAGAACCTGACCCCGCTCTTTCCAGCGCACCATTTGACGCAGGATGCCGTGCAGGATCTGCACATCGGCCCGCGTCAGACGCATCCGGCTCCAGAGGTTGCGCAGGTTCAGCTTCATGCTGTCGGCCTTGGCCTCGGGAAAGAAGAACCCCGCCTGCTCCAGCCGGTCCTCGTAATGCCGCGCCAACGCCTCGACCTCGGTGCCATTCGCCCAATCGGTCCGGCCCATATCGATCGCCTCATGGGTCACCAGTTCGGTCTGCCGCCGCCATTCATAGGCGGTCAGCAGCACGCATTGCGCCAGGTTCAGACTGGGAAACTCCGGGTTCACAGGGACCGAGATGATGGCATTGGCCTGTGCCACATCCTCATTCTCCAGCCCCGCCCGCTCTGGCCCGAACAGAACCGCTACCTTTTCGCCGCGCGCGACCATTTCGGCCGCCAGCGCCATCGCCCGCTCAGGGCTGTAGACAGGCTTGGTCAAGCCGCGCACCCGCGCTGTGGTGGCAAAGGTAAAGGTCATGTCCGACAGTGCTGCGGGCAGATCGTCATGCAACTGCGCCTCGTCCAGAAGCCGCCCCGCGCCGCTGGCCATGGCCACCGCGCGCGTAGGCACGGGCGGCGGCGCCGATATTCTCGCCCATCTGGGGGCGCACAAGGACAAAGGCAGGCTGGGGTGTGGGGCTGGGCATGGACATCTCCGACAGGGCTGGCGCGTGATACGCCAGCATGATGCGGTCTCCAAGCGGTAAGCCACGCGCGTGCCCGGTGGTCAAAGCCGCAAATCCCCGATATGACACGGCCATGACATCCAAGGAGCCTGACCAGCATGGCCGAAACGCCTGACGCCCCGCAACAGCCGCAGCTTTACCTGATCACCCCGCCGACCTTTGACCTGGAGGTGTTTCCCGATCTTCTGGCCCGCGTTCTGGATGCGCAGGCCGTGGCTTGCGTGCGTCTGGCACTGGCCAGCAAGGACGAGGACAACGTCGCCCGCGCCGCCGATGCGCTGCGCGAGGTAACCCACGCCCGAGACGTGGCGCTTGTGATCGAAAGCCATATCCTGATGGTTGAACGGCTGGGGCTGGACGGTGTGCATCTGACCGATGGCGCCCGCTCTGTGCGCAAGGTCCGCAAGGACCTTGGACCGGATGCCATCGTCGGTGCATTTTGCGGCATCCAGCGTCACGAGGGCATGAGCGCAGGCGAGGCCGGTGCCGATTACATCAGCTTTGGTCCTGTCGGTGTGAACCCGTTGGGAGATGGCAGCCGCGCCGATCTGGACATTTTCGAGTGGTGGTCCGAGATCATCGAAGTGCCGGTTGTGGCCGAAGGCGCCTTGACCGAGGAGCTGATCCGCACCCTTGCCCCGATCACCGATTTCATCGCCTTGGGAGAGGAAATCTGGTCTGCCGCCGATCCCGTCGCCGAACTCGCACGCCTGAGCCGTGCCATGCAGATCTGAGGCCTTATCCCTGTGCCGCGCCGTGCAACAGCCCGGCGCGCACCCGGTCCTCGACATGGGCGGCCAGTGATTTGCGGTTCGGGAAAGCATCGACCCGGACCGGTGCATGATAGATCACCTCGACCGCTCCATTTCGTCGTGCCGCCAGCACGCGTGCCAGATGCGGACCAAACCCCATATCGCCCCACCAGCCGTAAAATCGTGCGTCCTCGCCCTCGGGCGCGCGATAAATCAGGGTGACGGGCTGTATCCATGTCCGATGCCGCAGATCATCCGAGAAAAACGCCTGAAACAGGGTCGATTTGAACGGCAGCACCAGCGTCCCGTCGGTTGACGTGCCCTCGGGGAAGAACAGCAGCTTGTGCCCGGCCAGCAGACGCGCTTCGAACACATCCTGCTGGCGGCGTGCGTCACGCGGATCGCGGTTGATGAAGACTGTCCCCGTCGCCCGCGCCAGCCAGCCGATCCCCGGCCAGTTCGCAACCTCGGACTTGGATACGAAGTAAATCCGCTTGCGCGCGTTCAGCGCGAAAATATCCAGCCATGACACGTGGTTTGACACCACGGCACCGCGTTCTTCCATCCGGGTGCCCCGCACGACATAGCCCATGCCAAGGATGACAAAGGCCATGCGGCAAACGCCTTGGGTGATGTAGGGTGTGATTGGCCGGGACAGGCCGAACACGGGCCGTTCGATCAGGCGCAGCAACAGCAGAACACCAAGCCCGCCAAAGGTGATCGCCCCAAGCACGCTTCCGCGTAGCACCAGACGGACCCAGCCCCCCGGCGACAGGGGCTGGAATGCCGGCTCTGGCGGTGGCACCCATGGTCCGGTCATGTCGGCACCGTGCGGACCTCGACGGGTCGGGTATAGATGGCGCGCTGACTGGCGTTCATCCGGGCCACGTCCAGAATCAGGCACACATCCGTGGTGTTGAACGCATGGTCCACAAAGGCCCCCTGCCCGACAAACCCACCCAGCCGCAGATAGGCCTTGATCAGGGACGGCACCGCCAGCATCGCGCTGCGGCGGTTCAGCCGGTCCTCTGGGATCAGATCCATCGCTGCAAATCCGGCGGGGCGCGCAGTCACCCGCAGGTCATCGGGCGCAAGGTGGCGCTGATGCAACAACGACAACGGAGCAGCCAAGGCCTGCGCATCGGTGCCGTGAAAACTGGCCACCCCGAACAAAACCTCGATCCCATGCGTTTCGACATAAGCGGCCAGCGCATGCCACAGGTGATACATGCCCATCCCGCCACGGTACTCGGCATGAAGGCAGGACCGGCCCAATTCCAGCAACCGCCGTCCACTGTGCTTGAGAACCGACAGGTCATATTCATCTTCGGAATAGAACTGTCCGGCCCGCGCAGCCTGATCCGCCCGCAACAGCCGGTAAACCCCAACCACACGATCCTGCGGCGCGCGCGCCTCATCCAGAAGCAGCAAGTGATCGAAGAACGGATCGAACCGGTCGCGTTCAAGACGGTTGGCATGGTCCACCAGCGGCCCACCGCCGCCCAGTTCCTCGACAAAAACGCGATAGCGCAGACGTTGGGCTGCGCGAAGATCACCCTCGGTGCGGGCCAGTCGGACGGCATAGTGCGGCTCGGCTTGGGTCATTCTGCGGCATCCGCTGAGAGTGTGATTGTGTTTCTAGGAAATGAGACCAGCTATGGCAACCGTCTGACACTTCTGACAAAATGAACCCGGACGGCAAGCCGGGCCTTGCCATGCGCGGGAAAAAGACAATCTGTAGTAACTGTATGTTAACTAGTTTGAGGGATCAAAGACGGGCATGAGGAATACGCGGGAGCCGTCGATGACCACCTTGCCAGCCTCGGGAAAATTGACTGTGATCCTGCCGCCGATATTCGACTGCACCTGTCCCAGGCCCCAATCCGGCTGGTCAGGGTGGCGCACCAGCATCCCCGGCTCCAGAATCGCGTTCATATCCGTCATGTCCTCACCTCGCATCGGAGACCCTGTTGCGCCACAGTACGAATAATCTTGCCGCGTTGATAGGCTCGCGTATCTGCCATGATTTGATCAGCCCGATCGGGGCGATCACAAATGGTCTGGAGTTGATGCAGATGTCGGGTGCGGCGCTGACGCCCGAAGTGGCTCTGATCTCGGATTCGGTCGAGAATGCGAATGCCCGCATCCGCTTCTTCCGCGTGGCCTATGGCATGGCGACGGCCAGTCAGTCCATGGGACGGGCAGAAATCGTCAGCATTCTCAAGGCGGTGGCCCAGGGCGCGCGCATCCGGTTTTTCCGGGTGGCCTATGGCATGGCCTCTGCTCGACAAACGATGGGCCGGGCCGAGGTCGTGAGTATCCTCAAGGCGGTGGCGCAGGGCGCGCGGGTCAGCTTTCACTGGGGTCCGCTGGAAGATGTGCCCCGTACCGAAGTGCGGCTCGCGTTTCTGGCGCTGCAATGTTTTGAAACCGCGATGCCCTATGGTGGTCGCATCACCATGTCCCGTGAAGGCGAACTGTGGGCGATCAGTGGCACGGCTGACAAGCTGCGCCAGACACCCGCGCTTTGGGCCAGCCTGCAAGGGAACGGCAACGCGATCGATGTCAGTCCCGCCGAAGTGCAATTCGCCCTGTTGCCCGTGCTGCTGGAAGAACTGGGCCGCGAGGTCAGTCTGCGGATGACCGAACAGGATATTCTGATGCGGTTCTGATCGGGCTGTTCAGCCGCGAACGGCACCCGCGCTGGTGACCAGATATTTGAAACTGGTCAGTTGCTCTGCTCCGACAGGCCCGCGCGCATGCAGCTTTCCAGTGGCAATCCCGATCTCCGCCCCCATGCCGAATTCCCCCCCATCCGCGAACTGGGTCGAGGAATTGTGCATCAGGATCGCACTGTCCAAACGCTCAAAGAACCGCGCGACCGCGTCCGCATCCTCGGTCAGGATGCAATCGGTGTGGTTCGATCCATAGCGCCGGATATGGGCGATGGCAGCGTCGATGTCATCGACCACGCGGGCGGCGATGATACTGTCCAGATATTCATGCCCCCAATCATTCTGTGTGGCGGGAACGGTTCCGGGAATTCCCTGCAATGCGGTATCGGCGCGCACTTCGACCCCGGCGGCCATCAAGTCGCGGACCAGATCAGCCCCCAGCGTCGCCGCGATATCGCGGTGGATCAGCAGACATTCGGCAGCGCCGCAAATCCCGGTGCGGCGGGTCTTGGCGTTGATGACCACACGGCGCGCCAATGCAGGGTCGGCCTTGGCATCGACATAAATGTGTACGATCCCCTCAAGATGCGCGAAAACCGGCACCCGCGCCTCGCGCTGAACCAACCCGACCAACCCCTTGCCACCGCGTGGCACGATCACGTCGATCCATTCGGTCATCTGCAACATCTGGCTGACCGCCTCACGGTCGCGGGTGGGGACAAGCTGGATCGCATCCTCAGGCAGCCCCGCCGCGCGCAGCCCCGCGACCAGACAGGCATGGATCGCAGCGGAGGAATGGAAGCTCTCCGATCCTCCGCGCAGGATCACGGCATTACCCGCCTTGAGGCAAAGCGCACCCGCATCCGCGGTGACATTGGGGCGACTTTCGTAGATGACCCCGATCACACCCAATGGCGTCGCCACGCGCCTAATATGCAGCCCGTTGGGTCTGTCCCACTCTGCCAGAACACGGCCCACCGGATCATCCTGTGCAGCCACCGCGCGCAACCCGGCTGCGATTGAAGCGACGCGAGGCGCGTCCAGCATCAGCCGGTCCATCATTGCCGCGCTCAAACCCTTGTCACGCCCATAGTCCAGATCGCGCGCATTGGCCGCGATGATCTGATCGCTTTGCGCAATAATGGCATCAGCGGCCGCCATCAGCGCCTTGGCCTTGGCCTGCGCCGGCGTAAAGGCCAGATCCGCAGCGGCGGCGCGGGCGCGGCGGCCGATCATGTTCATCTGTGCGGCAAGGTCTTGGCTTTGCGTCATCTGTCGGGTCCGTCGGCAGGGCCGGATGCCTCCGGCAGGGATATTTCAGGCAAGAAGAAACAATGGGTTACAACGCCATGTCGTCACGGTGGATCAGGGCGGCGCGGCCCGGATAGCCCAGAAGGGCTTCAATCTCATCACTGCGATGCCCAAGGATCTGCGCTGTTTCCACCGCCGTGTAGCGGATCAATCCCTGACCCAAAGTCGCGCCATCCGGTCCAAGGATCGCGACAGGATCACCGCGCCCATAGCGGCCAGTGGTGGCTGTCACCCCGGCGGGAAGCAGGCTTTTGCCACTGGACAGTGCCGCAACCGCGCCGGCATCAAGCGTCACCTCGCCGCGCGGTTTCATCGCCGCGATCCAGCGTTTGCGCGCGGCTTGAGGATCGACCTGCGCAGTAAACCATGTGGCGCGCGCACCTTGCGCCAGCGCCTGCAGGGGGCGCAGGACCGAGCCTTCGGTAATGGCCATGGCGCAGCCCGCCGCCGTCGCGGTTTTGGCCGCCATCAGCTTGGTCTTCATCCCGCCTTTGGACAGGCCCGATCCGGCATCCCCCGCCATCGCCTCGATCTGCGGAGTGATCCGGTCGATGATGGGGAAATAAACGGCATCCGGGTCAAGTTGCGGGTTGGCGGAATAGAAACCGTCCACATCGGACAGCAGGATCAACTGATCCGCGCCGACAGTCACCGCGACCTGTGCCGCCAAACGGTCGTTGTCGCCGTAGCGGATTTCATCGGTGGCGACGGTGTCATTCTCGTTCACGATAGGCACCACGCCCAGACCGATCAGCATTTCCATCGTGGCGCGGGAGTTCAGATAGCGGCGGCGATCCGTGCTGTCCTCCAATGTGACAAGCACCTGCCCTGTGGTGATCCCATGCGGGGCCAGCACTTCCTCATAGGCGCGCGCCAGACGGATCTGCCCCACCGCAGCGGCGGCCTGCGATTGTTCCAACGCCAGCGTGGTCGCAGGCAGCCCCAACACGCCCCGCCCCAAGGCGATCGATCCCGAGGACACAAGGATCACATCCTTGCCAAGCGACTTCAGCCAGACAACATCCTGCGCCAAGCCCACCAGCCAATCCTGCCGCAGCAGGCCGGTCTTGCGGTCCACCAGCAAGGCCGAGCCAATCTTGACGACAACGCGCTGCGCCGCCGTCAGGCGCAGGGTCTTGTCAGCCGCAGTATCGGTCAGGGACGCCACGGCTGATCCTCATCCGCATCGGCCTCGCGCATCCGCAGCCGGTCCGCCGTGATCTGCGCGCGCACGGCGCGCAGCACCTCGGGCACACCTTCGCCCGTCACGCCCGACAGCATCAGCACGGGGCCGCCCACCTCAGCCTCCAGCCGGGCGCGGGCTTCGGCGCGTTCGTCATCATCCAGCGCGTCGATCTTGTTCAGCCCCGTCACGCGGGGTTTGTCAGCCAGATCACCGCCATAAAGTTCCAATTCGGTGATGATCGCCCGGTAATCCTCATCCAGCGTCTCGGAGGTGCCATCGACCAGATGCAGCAGCACCGCGCAACGCTCCACATGGCCAAGGAAACGATCGCCCAGCCCCCGCCCCTCGGACGCGCCCGCGATCAGGCCCGGAATATCAGCCATGACGAATTCGGCATTGTCGATCCCGACAACGCCCAGATTGGGATGCAGCGTGGTAAACGGATAATCCGCTATCTTGGGACGCGCGTTGGACACGGCCGCCAGAAAGGTCGATTTGCCCGCGTTCGGCATGCCCAAAAGACCCGCATCCGCGATCAGCTTCAGCCGCAGCCAGATCGTCCGCTCAACGCCTTCCTGCCCCGGATTGGCGCGGCGCGGCGCTTGGTTGGTCGAGGTTTTGAAATGCAGGTTGCCCCAGCCGCCATTCCCGCCGCGTGCGAGCAACACGCGCTGGCCCAGTTCGGTCATATCGGCCAGAACGGTGTCTTCATCCTCGTCCAGAATTTCGGTGCCCACGGGCACGCGCAGCACGATGTCATCGCCATCCTTGCCGGTGCGCTGACGGCCCATGCCACCCTGACCGTTCTGGGCAAAGAAATGCTGCTGATAGCGGAAGTCGATCAGCGTGTTCAGACCGTCCACCGCCTCGACCCAGACCGAGCCACCAGAGCCGCCGTCGCCACCATCGGGGCCACCGAACTCGATGAACTTCTCGCGCCGGAAGCTGACTGCTCCGCCGCCGCCCGAACCGGACCGGATATAGACCTTTGCGAGATCAAGAAACTTCATGCACTTCCCCTATCGCAAAGACCCTGCCCTGCTCAATCCAGTTTTCGACTATAGGTCCATGTGGCGACCTTGGCACCACGCGCGACCGAAAAGGTTTCCGCATCGCCCAGATACTCGAAACCGCAATTCGTCAGAACCCGCGCCGAGGCCGGATTGTCCTGAAACACTTCCGCGAACATCGTCCGGCAGGATTGCGGATTGGCCGCCACCAGCGCCGAGACCGCAGCCGAGGCCACGCCCGAATTCCAATAGGCCGGGGCCACCCAATATCCGACTTCCGACTGGTTCCGCTCCATCCGCGCCAGGCTGATGACGCCCATCACCTCGGGTCCGCCCATCTTGGTGCCGTCCATCGCCCAGACATCCTCGACCCGGTTCGGAGAGACGGCACGGGCGACAAAGGCCTCGGTCGCGCCGGGCGGCAACGGGTGCGGGATCGACCGCGTGTTCATCGCCACGCGCCGGTCGGCCCCGTGCATCTCGATCAGCCCTTTATCCGACAGGCGCAGCGGGCGCAGATCGAACCTTTCAGTTTCGATCACGGGTTGGGCGAGTATGGGGTCGATCTTCATCCGTCGTCTCCTCCGAAACTGGTCAGTCCTGCGGCACAGGCCGCGACACAGCCCTTGCTGCATCCCCGGCATCACGCGTTACCCTGTCACCGCCCCCTCCCCGGAACGGTGACAGCTGTCACACAAGGATGGCGCACCTGCCCTCTGTGCCACCGCAGCATGGCGGTTCTGTGAACAGATCAGGGCTGGAACGCGCCTCCGGCCTTGCCGCAAGGACGGGGGCCGGAAAAGGAAAAGGGGACCGGCTGTCTTGCCGATCCCCTCATGTGTGTCACCTGAAGGACGGCTTACTCAGCGGCCTCCGCCACCGGCAGGACCGAAATAAAGGTGCGGCCTTTCAGGCCCTTGTGGAATGTCACCTTGCCCTCAGAGGTGGCGAAGATCGTGTGGTCACGACCGATTCCCACACCCTCGCCCGGCCACCACTTCGTGCCGCGCTGGCGCACGATGATGTTGCCCGGAATGGCGGCCTGGCCACCATAGAGTTTCACGCCAAGGCGCCGGCCGTCAGAGTCGCGACCGTTGCGGGAGGAACCGCCTGCTTTCTTGTGTGCCATGGGGGATTACTCCTTGGTCTCGGCCGCTTTTTTGGCGGCACGTTTCGGTTTCGCGGCGGTCTCGCCTGCGTCGGCAGCGGCGGGGGCCGGGATCTGGCCTGCGATCATCGCGATCAGCAGGTAGAGGATCGGCGCAAGAATGCGGATGCGGTTCATGGCGGTCTCCTTGAGTAATTGTGCCTCTGCCTGCATACCCGAAGACCTTGCGGATCGAGCACGAGAGCGGGAGGGTGGGTGACGGGGCGGGAACGAAAACGCCCTCATCCCCGGCCCTTCTCCCGCTTGCGGGAGAAGGGGATTACAGCACTTCGGCCGCGTAGTCGGCCAGGCGCGAACGCTCGCCGCGTTGCAGGGTGACGTGGCCGTTGTGCGGCCAGCCCTTGAAGTGATCGACGACATAGGTGAGACCGGAGCTCCCTTCCGTTAAATAGGGCGTGTCGAC
>NCJR01000400.1 GCA_002282555.1 Rhodobacterales bacterium 34-62-10 | reverse complement strand
TTGTTCGACCTGATCGTGTTGAAACCTGTCGCCGACCGCCAAGGCGATTATGGCCCCGACAAGGGCGCCTGGCGCAATGAGGAGGGCGAGCCATGAGCACGCTTCTGGAAGTATCCGGCGTCAGCGTCACCTTTGACGGGTTCCGCGCCATCAACAACCTGTCGATCAGCATTGGGCAGGCCGAATTGCGCGCGGTGATCGGGCCGAACGGGGCGGGCAAGACCACCTTCATGGACATCATCACCGGCAAGACCAAGCCGGATCAGGGGCGCGTGATCTGGGGCCCGCGCAGCCTGTCCTTGCTGGACATGTCGGAAAGCCAGATCGCGCGGCAGGGGATCGGGCGCAAGTTCCAGAAACCGACCGTGTTCGAGGCGCAGACGGTGCGGGAAAACCTTGCCATGGCGCTCAAGAACCCGCGCGGGCCGTTCGATGTGCTGTTCTATCGCAAAAGCCGCGCCAGCGCCGCGCGCATTGACGAGATTGCCGCCGAGATCGGCTTGACCGATGATCTGCCGCGCCGTGCGGGCGAGTTGAGTCATGGGCAGAAACAATGGCTGGAGATCGGGATGTTGCTGGCGCAAGACCCGCAACTGTTGCTGGTGGATGAACCCGCCGCGGGCATGACCCCTGCGGAGCGGGAGCATACCACGGCCCTGCTGGTCAGGGCGGCCGAGACGCGGGCCGTGGTGGTGGTGGAACATGACATGGACTTCGTGCGCCGCCTGAACTGCAAGGTGACGGTGCTGCACGAAGGATCGGTTCTGGCCGAGGGCAGTCTGGACCATGTGACGAAAAACCAGGACGTGATCGACGTCTATCTGGGGCGGTAGGATGCTGGAGATTGCAGATCTGACCCTGAAATACGGGCAAAGCCAGATCCTGAACGGGATCACCATGACCGCGCGGCCAGGGCAGGTGACGGCGGTGATGGGCACCAATGGCGTGGGCAAGACCAGCCTTTTGAAGGCGATTGCGGGGCGGCATCCCTATGCGGGCGGCACGATCACTTTGGACGGCAAGCCGCTTGTGCACGCCACCGCGTTTCAGGCGGCCCGCGCGGGCATCGCCTATGTGCCGCAGGGGCGCGAGGTGTTTCCGCTGCTGAGCGTGACCGAGAACCTGATGAGCGGGTTCGCCTGCCTGCCGCGCACCGAGAAGGTGATCCCGCCGCGGATCTATGATCTTTTCCCGGTGCTGGCCGAGATGAAGGACAGGCGCGGCGGCGATCTGTCGGGCGGGCAGCAGCAACAATTGGCGATTGCGCGGGCGCTGATCACCAAGCCCCGCATCTTGTTGCTGGACGAGCCGACCGAAGGTATCCAGCCCAATATCATCAAGCAGATCGGCCATGTGATCGCGGCGCTGCGCGAGGAAGGCCAGATCGCGATTGTTCTGGTCGAGCAGTATTTCGACTTTGCCTATAATCTTGCCGATGAATTCGTGGCGCTGAACCGTGGGACGGTCGTGCTGCGCAATCCCAAGGCCAAGGTGGACCGTCAAACGCTGCTGTCGCGGGTGTCGATCTGAGGTTTGAGGATTGACTTGTACGAAATATCGTACATATATCGTGCAAGCCGCAGGAGAGACCCCATGGATGTGATGACCTATTCCGATGCACGGGCACAGCTGAAGGCCGTCATGGACCGCGCGATCCATGACCAACAGGAGGTGATCGTCACCCGCAAGAAGGGTGAATCGGTCGTGGTCGTCTCGCTTGAGACATGGAATGCGGTGAACGAGACGCTGCATCTGTTGTCGAATCCGAACAACGCGGCGCGGTTGCGCGCGGCAATTGCGGAACTGGATGCCGGAGCAGGGGTCGCACGCGAGATCATCGAGTGAAGCTGATCTTTTCCACCCAAGCGTGGGGGATTATCTGCATTGGGGCGAAACCAGCCCCAAGATACGGG
>NCJR01000399.1 GCA_002282555.1 Rhodobacterales bacterium 34-62-10 | reverse complement strand
CAATCGCGGCAAATGGGTGACACTTTGTCAGGCCATGCGACTGGCTGACACCTGCGCTGGCCCCGATATGACCGGGGCAGACTTGAACGGGCTGGGGCAGACTTGAACGGACTGGAACGGACTGGCGGGGATCAGAAATTCAGGTCCAGCCGGATCGAGCCCAGAAACTGCCCCTCGTCCTGACCTTCAAATTCCTTGCCAAGATAGGTCAGGCCATAGAACGCGGCCATCTGTCCGCCCTGCCAATGCACCCCCGCCCGCAGCCGTGTCCGCAGATCGCGGGCCGCGATGCCGGAGGATGCGGGCAGGTATGCGCTGTCCGCGACCGAGGCGATATCGCCGCCCATGACAAAGGCGAAACCGGAAAAATCCTCGGTAATGGCGCGGTAGCGTTGTCCGGTCACGCTGTCGCGCACCATCAATTCGCCGCGCCCGAGTTCGCCGAAGGTCACATCGACACCGGCGCGCACCAGCGTCTCGACACCCGCGCGGGCCTCAAGGAAAGGGCGCATCCGCGCCGTGGCCGCCACATCGAATGTGCGCCCCGCCTCGGCCACCAATGTGGGATGGATCGCATTTCCAACCTGCGCCGCGCGTGTCGCATCCGAGGCCTTGTCGACGCCAACAAGATCGTGAAACGCCTCCTGCAGTTTGTCCAGACGGGTTTGCGGCCCGGTCATGACCAGATCGGCGCCCAGCGCGATGTCTATTCCGTTACGGTCGAAATGCGTGTGCAACCCGGCCGAAAGCGCGGTCGCATAGGGACGGTCACCGGCGGCGGGTGTGGCCAGATCGTCCGGCGCGATGATCTCGGCGCCGAAACGCAGTTCCAGAATCTCGCCCGGTTGGGTCGGCAGCGCGCCCGACCAGCCCCGCCCCCAGACGCGGCTTGACTGCACCGATCCTGTGCGCCAGCGGTCCTGACCATCCGCGATATAGTCATTGGTGATCAGCCGGCCATATCCGATCCGCTCGCGCTGTTGGGCCTGCGCGTCCTGCGGCAGCAGCATCATGGCAAGACAGGCCGCGGCCAGATAACGGAGCATCACAAGTCCTTCGCATTCACATACCAGTGGTCACGTCTTATGCGATTGCCTGCCCCTGCGACCACCCGCATCCGAAATATTCAGCAGACCTGTTGCCGCAACGCCAGATTGCAGGCATTGACCGCCGATGGGTCCGCTGTCGCGCCGGCACCTGTTTGCCGTGCCGCGCGGGATCGGGCATAGTGCATACATGGCGTGTTCTTGCACGCAACCCCGACATTTTTCCCAAGGATTTGAGGCAAGCCCGGCCCGATGGACATTATCCTAATCACAACGATCATCGCGTCGCTGTTCCTGCTGATCGGGATTGCCGAACCGCTGGCCGCGCGCCTGCGCCTGCCCTACAGCGTGATCCTTGCACTTTTGGGGATCATGGTCGCCACCGGCGCATCCTTCTTTCTGCATACCGAGTTGACAGATGCCCTCAACCCCGTGGCCGAGTTCGATTTCAACGCCGCCCAGCACCATCGGCTCGGCCTGGACCGGCGGCCCGAGCACTGCAACGTCGAGCCGGAATTTGCTGCCGAATGGCGTCTCCAGGGGATGCTCGGTTGCCACCTGGTCGGCGCCGAGCAACAAGTTGCCTTCCAGCGGAGAATCCGACGCATCCGCATCCTTGAACGCCCACGGCATCGCAAGCCCGGCATGCAGGCGTCGTGAAAGTTCAGCCGCGACAAGTTCTTTCGCCCGCCGGTGTTCAGGGCTTTCCTGCACGGCATGCCACCGGCTGGCCTCTTCATCGTCGAAGTGCGCTTTGGGGTTGAAGGTGTGCTGGGCAGGAAGCACCCGGAAATGGGAGCGCCGACGCAACTTCCCACTCTCGAAGGAAGGGCTGACCCATGTCACCATCTGCCGTGATGCGCCGGGAGAT
>NCJR01000073.1 GCA_002282555.1 Rhodobacterales bacterium 34-62-10 | reverse complement strand
ACAATCAAACCAGCATAAACCGTAGGAAACCTAAGAGCCGCCCCTTGGTAAGGGAGAGGTCGAGAGTTCAATCCTCTCTCACAGCACCATCCCAACCCATTGATGAACTTCAAGCTTTTGTTATCCAAGCACGGGTTTCGCCTTGACTGGATGATCGCCTTCCATGACGTTCGGCGTGCTGTTGACGGCGTCGAGTCGATCTGCCGGGTCCTGCGGTTTGGCCCAAGGCGGCATCGCATCATCGGTCGCAAGCCTTGGTGACGGTGACGACAACGCCCGCGCCAAGACGGTGAACCGCCGCGACAGACCCGGTGCCCGGGCCCTTGGTTCACAAGGCCTGTCAAGTTCAGGCGGGTTCGTTCGCCGCAGCAATCATCTTGTCTACCCAGGTCCTCAGTGCAGAAACGTCAGGTTGCACTTGTAAAGCCATGCCTTCGGCAAAAACCTCGAAGGCTTGGCGATTGACCGCGTTGAGGCCGACCAGAACCGGCACATCCATAGAGACTGCCTCCGCGATCACATCGCGAAACCCCCGCCCCTCTGCCTCATGCTTGCCGAACTTGTTGATGATCAGAACGTCCGCGCCTGACGAAAGACGGGCAGCCACAAGACCGACAGCCGTTTCCAGCGCCGCTTGATCAAGGCGACATCCTCTGGCCTCAGGGCCCAGATCCTGACTGATGCGCAAGACCGGACCTTCTGGCAGCACGCGCACATCCATGTCGCACGGGCCTTCGCGCCCCTGTCTGCCGCCTGCCTTGGCCGTGTTGATCTGAACCGTCCCACAGCAGCGCAGGCCACGCGCCGCAAGCTCGGCTGCCAGCGCTTGCAGGACCAGATCCGTATGGCCACGCCCCGGTGCCATCGTGTAGGCAAGTTTCATGTCCGACATCCTTAAAATTGACGAAAAGGTTGGAATTCGACAAGCGCGCCCTTGGGCAAGCTGTCCGCATCGGCCGGCAGGAAAATCAGCCCATCAGCCAAGGGAAGCCGCGCGACACACCCCGAGTGGGTGGCATCATCAAAGTTGACGATCTCGCGGCCATGAGGGTCAAAGCCGACAAGCGTTGCCAGTCTGAGTTCGCAACGCCCCGGCTTGCGGCCTATGGCGGCCGAGGTGACGACATGCCGGCGCGATGGCGCCGGTGATGTTTCCCCTGTCAGTCCGCGCAGCAGTGCCGTACCAAAGATTTGCCAGGTGACGAAAGCCGACAGCGGGTTGCCGGGCAGTCCCAGCCAGAGCGTACGCCCAAGGCGCCCGAAGGACACAGGCTTGCCCGGCTTGATGGCCACGCCGCTGAACACCGTTTCGCCGCCAAGTTCGGCAAAGGCGGGCTTCACATGGTCTTCTTCCCCGACTGAAATTCCGCCCGTGGTGATGACCAGATCCGCCTGCGCTGCCAAATCGCCAAGCTGACGAACAAGACAGGCACGCTTGTCCTTGCCATGGACCGAAGCGACAATCTCGACACCCGCCGCAGCAAGTGCAGCGGTCAGCATGGGTGTGTTGACATCCCATATCTGCGCCGCGTCGCGCGCACCACCGGCACGGCGCACCTCATCACCCGTCACAAGAAGGGCAACGCGAACCTTCGGGCGCACACGGACTATCCCGGCCCCTGCTGCAGCGCAGGCAGCGATGGCCCGCGGGCCCAGCCTCTGCCCCTTTTCCAGAACGATCGCGCGCGCGGCCATGTCGCTGCCTTCCCGCCGGACATTTTGCCCGGGATCAGGACGGTGATGAAGGTGGATGACGTCGCCAACGCGCGTAACCTCCTCCTGCATGATGACGGAATTCGCGCCTTGGGGAATCGGTGCCCCTGTAAATATCCGCGCCGCCTCTGGACCGGACAGGTCCCGCGCGACGGCTTCGCCCGCGGGCACACGCGCCACCACCCGGAGTTGCCAAGGCCCACGCCCGGTGAAGGCAGAGGATGCCACGGCATAGCCATCCATGGCCGCGTTATCAAAGGACGGTGATCTTGATCGGGCGCGGACCGGCTGGGCGAGGATGCGATCCAGCGCGCTGTCCAATGGCACTGCCATTGCCCGTCCAACCGGCGCGGCATGCGCCGCGATCCGTGCCAAAGCCTCGTCTATGCTGACAAGAGGGCGCAGCACGTCCCGGCCATCACAACCGCAACCGGGTGACACGATCGCATCATGTCTTGTCATTGTGCGACCTCCCGAATGACACCTTCGCTCTGGAAATGTCCCGGGCCGACGCTGCAGTCCAGGTCGCGCAGGCGTCCATCTTTCAACCCATAGATCAACCCATGTACGCGCACATTCGCGCCGCGCGCCCAGGCTTTCTGAAGGATCGGTGTCTCGCAGACACGGCGAACACCCTCGACCACGTTCAACTCGGCCAATCTGTCACGCCGCGCCTCAAGGTCCGGCTGACGCCCCAGATCGACGGCATAGTTCCGGGCAATCCGCCGAATGGGTTCCAGCCAGTGATCGGCCAAACCATGCGGCTGATCTTCCGTCGCGGCCTTGACCCCGCCGCAACCATAGTGGCCGCAAACGATGATCTCGCGCACATGCAGCGCATCGACAGCGAATTCCAGCGCCGACAGCAGGTTCATATCCGAGGAGTGAATGATGTTGGCGACGTTGCGATGGACGAACACCTCGCCCGGATCAAGCCCCGCCACGACATTGGCCGGAACCCGACTGTCCGAACAGCCGATCCAGAAGAACTCAGGCGCTTGCAGGGCGGCAAGCCGGGTGAAATAATCGGGCTCCTCGGCGTGACGTTGTCGCGACCAAGCCACGTTGCGGGCCAGAAGGTCATTCAGCATCGGTGGTTTCCGCAAGTTCGGGCAGACCGCGCCGCGTCTGCATGTGTTTTGCCAGGGACCGCAGATCGGCGCGGGTCAGCCGGGCGCGGGCAATCGGCAGAAGGATCGCGTTCTCGGCAACAAGGTGACGGCGCACATGCCCCGCAAAACGGGACAGCACGGCGCGCTCTTCCGCGGTCGGCTTGCCCCCGCTGTCGAGGCAACCCGCCAACAGCGAACGCACCCGCGGCAGCAGGCGCATCACCTCATCCTGATCGGCTCTGATCCGGTCGATCACGCCCTCGATCGCATCTTCCTTCGTGCAGCGTCTGGCCAGAAGCGGGAACAGATCCTCTGCCTCGTCGCGCAGATGGACGTTCAATTCCTCGTTCAGAAACCGCAAAACAGCGGTTGCCTGCTTGGGATCAAAGACCACTGCCGTCGCCAGCCCGTCGATCACCGCGCAGATCTGACGCTCGCGCAGGTGGTCCTCGCTGATGAAATCCAAAGGACGCGCCAGCAGGCGCGGGCTTGTCGGGGCCTCAGCGCTCCCGCGCAATACTGGCTCTGGCGGTTGCATGACACGTCCCTCCGCGCGATTCAGATTGGCGCAAGGCTGGCGCCGGTGATCGTTGCGCCCTGGGCCAGCGTTTCGACGAAGTGCCGCGATGCCTTGGCCCAGGCCGCCTTTTCAAGAGCCTGCGCGATCTTGGGGCGGACGGTGTCGAAGGGCAGAACCTGACCGGGCGCTGTGGCGTTCAGCCGGATGATGTGCCAGCCGTGGCGCGACAGAACGGGTGCGGCGCTGATGCTGCCCTCCGTCAGTTTGCGCAGCGCCGCCTCGAATTCGGGCACGGTGTCACCCGGTCCAAGCTGACCCAGATGGCCGCCCGAGGCTTTCGATCCGCAGTCGCTTTCGCGGGCGGCCGCGGCAAACCCCTTGGCGTCCCCGTCAAGCCGCGCAAGCAGGGCCGTGGCCCGTGCCTCGGCCATCTCCCGCTCGGCCGCGTCACGCGGATCACAGGCGCACAGGATATGCGAGACATCCCACAGCGGCGCCGACCGATAACGGTCGGGATCCTTGGCCCATTCGGTCCGCACCGCCTCGTCCGTGACAGGCGCGATGCTCAGCGCCGCATCCAGCAACGCGCGGATCAGGGCTTCCTCCTCGGTCTCGAAGCGATTTGGCGCCAGTTCCAGCGGATCAGGCGTCAGACCTCGCGCCCTTGCCTCCTGCAACAGCAGCGACCGGATCACCAAGGCCTGCGCTGCCTTGCGCCAGGCGATGCCCGGCTTGTCCTTGGGTGCGTTGTGGTTCTGGGCCTCGGCAGCGATGGCCGCCGAGGGGATGGTTTCGCCGTTCACGACGACATCGGGAAAAAGAGCTGCGTTCATGACATTCACTCCGCCGGGGTCGTGGCCGAGGGACCGCGCTTGCCCTGAACCTTGTCAAAGGCGCGGCGACGTTCCTCCAGCGGGCGGCGACGGCGCGAGCGCACGATCTGATAGCCGGGCCGCGTCAGCAGATACCGGAACGGTGCCGCAAAGCCGGACCAGATATGCACCAGCCGTGTGAACGGAAACAGCATCGTGATGATCAGACCCAGAAAGATATGCAGCTTGTAGAGCCAGTGCACATCAACCACCGTGACCCACGCATTGAGGTTCCATGTCACCACGCTCTGCGACCAGTTCATGAAGCGGACCATTTCCGAACCGTCCATATGTTGCAGCGTCTGGGTGATCGTCAGCAAACCAATGGCAAGTTGCAGCCAGATCAGGACCATGATCGCGATATCGGGAAAGGTCGATGTCACGCGGATGCGCGGATCGGTCAGGCGGCGATGGATCAGCATGGTCGATCCGATCAGCGCAGCGATACCCGCAGGGCCACCGATCAGCACGGCCATCCATTGTTTCAGGCCATAAGGCACGCCCAGCGCATCCAGAACCCAGATCGGCGTGAAAAGACCGACCAGATGGCCAAAGAACACCGTCAGGATGCCGACATGGAACAGGATCGATCCCCAGATCAGCTGTTTGCGCCGCAGCAACTGGCTGGAGGAGCTTTTCCATGTGAAGGGATCGCGCTCGTAGCGTGCGATGGACCCCACAAGAAACACCGTCAGCGCGACATAGGGCATGACGCCGAAGATGACGAAATTGATGTCGAAATTACCGAACATGATGTCCACTCCTATTCAGCAGCCGGGCGGTGCGCGGGGGCACCTGAGGCGGGTTTCACGGGCCGGTCCATCAGCGCCAGCATGTCGCGCACCTGCGGACAGCCGGCATTCGGATCGGGGCCGAAAGTGACTTCGGTTTCCTCCCAGACGGCATCCAGCGCCTCAAGGTCGGTCGGATCGTCGTCTGGCTGTTCCAGAATATCGGCCAGCGCCGCGCCATCGGCCTGTGCTCCCGACAGGTTCAACAAAGCGCTGAACACGGCACCATAAAGGGTCTCGCGCCGGTCCAGCCGGGTGCGGATCGCCTCGAAGATATGCGCGGCATCGGCAAGGATATCCTGTGCCTCGGCGAAGGGGCGCGTGGACAGGAATTCCAGCAGAACAGGCAGATGGTCGGGCAATTCGCTGGTCACGGGATCGAAACCGGCGGCGCGATAGGTCTCAAGCAGGCTGACCATCGCGCCGCCACGGTCACGGCTTTCGCCGTGCACATGTTCGAACAGGTTAAGCGACAGCGTCCGCGACCGGTCGAACAGCATCACGAAGGCCTCCTGAACGTCGTAGATGTCAGCGGCCTCCAGTTGTGCCGTCAGGCTCACCAATCCCTGCCTTGTGTCCGGATCAAGCCGGGGATCAGCGGCAAGCGCGCCGCCGATCTCGGGCATGGCTGCCTGCAACTCGGCTGTCGGATAGCTGAGCAGCAGCGACAGTGCCTTGAATGTACGGTCCATCATCAGAATGACTCCAGCGGAAGGGCAAAGGATTTCTTCTTGCCGCCAAACATGGTGGTCTTGCCGGTCTCGCCGCTGGAACAGCCGTTGCCATCGGTGAACCCGCAGCCGCCACGGATTTCCGCACCGCTTTCGTTCTGTTCGCGGTGCGCGGTGGGAATGGCGAAGCGATCCTCGTAATCGGCGATGGCCATGATCTTGTACATGTCCTCGATCATCCGGCCCGACATGCCGACGCGGGCAGCAATCGCCTCGTCGCGGACCCCGTCCACGGTCAGGGCGCGCATGTAAAGCCGCATGGCCGACATCCGCTCCAGCGCGTGCACGATCGGTTCCTCATCACCCGCCGTCAGCATATTGGCCAGATATTGCACCGGAATACGCAAGCTGCGCACATCGGGCATCTGGTCGCTCATGGCGATCTGTCCGGCCTGCGCCGCGTTCTGGATCGGCGACAGCGGCGGGATATACCACACCATCGGCAGCGTCCGGTATTCGGGATGCAGCGGGAAGGCCACCTTCCAATCCATCGCCATCTTCCAGATCGGGCTGACCTTGGCGGCCTCGATCCAGTCCTCCGGCACACCGTCGCGACGGGCGGCGGCAATCACCTCGGGGTCGTTCGGGTCAAGGAACACATCCAGTTGCGCACCGTAAAGGTCGGTCTCCCGTTCCGAACTGGCCGCCGCCTCGATCTTGTCGGCATCGTAAAGGATCACACCCAGATATCGTATGCGCCCCACGCAGGTCTCCGAACAGACCGTCGGCTGGCCGCTCTCGATGCGCGGATAGCAGAAGGTGCATTTCTCGGATTTCCCGGATTCCCAGTTGTAATAGACCTTCTTGTAGGGGCAGCCCGAGATGCACATCCGCCAGCCGCGGCATTTCTCCTGATCGATCAGGACGATCCCGTCCTCCTCGCGCTTGTAGATGGCACCCGAGGGGCAAGAGGCCGAACAGGTCGGGTTGAGGCAATGCTCGCACAGCCGCGGCAGATACATCATGAAGGTATTCTCATACTCTCCATAGATCTGCTTCTGGATGTTCTCGAAGTTGTAGTCCTTGGACCGCTTCTCGAATTCCCCGCCCAGAATCTCCTCCCAGTTCGGGCCCTTCTCGATCTTCTCCATCCGCTCGCCGGTGATCTTGGACCGGGGGCGCGCGGTGGGGAAATGGTCCATGTCGGGCGCCGATTTCAGGTGGTCGTAATCGAAATCGAACGGCTCGTAATAGTCGTCGATCTCGGGCATCGAGGGGTTGGCGAAGATGTTCGCCAGAATCCGCCACTTGGACCCCTGCTTGGGATGCAGCTTGCCGCTGGCCGAGCGTGTCCAGCCGCCATTCCAGCGTTTCTGGTTTTCCCAGTCGGTGGGATAGCCGGTGCCGGGCTTGGTCTCGACGTTGTTGAACCACGCGTATTCCACGCCCTCGCGCGAGGTCCAGACGTTCTTGCAGGTGACCGAACAGGTGTGACACCCGATGCATTTATCAAGGTTCAGAACCTTGCCGATTTGTGCACGTACTCTCATTCCGCTGCCTCCACTTTCCGGGTTGCGGGCTGGTCAAGCCAATCAACTTTCTTCATTTTCCGCACGATCACGAACTCGTCGCGGTTGCTGCCCACGGTGCCGTAGTAGTTGAAACCATAGGACAGCTGCGCATAGCCGCCGATCATATGCGTGGGTTTCAGCGTGGCGCGGGTCACCGAATTGTGGATACCACCGCGATGGCCGGTCTTTTCGGAACCGGGCGTGTTCACGATCTTTTCCTGCGCGTGATACATGAACAGCGTGCCCTGCTTGATCCGCTGCGACACCACCACGCGCGCCGTCAGCGCGCCGTTGATGTTATAGGCCTCGACCCAGTCGTTATCGACCAGACCCGCTTTCTTGGCGTCGATCTCGGACATCCACACGACCGGCCCGCCCCGGTTCAGCGTCAGCATCAGCAGGTTGTCGGTATAGGTGCTGTGGATGCCCCATTTCTGGTGGGGCGTGATGAAGTTCAGCACCACATGCGGGCTACCCTCGGCCGCATCGTTGTTCACGGCCTTGGTGATGGTCTTGAGGTCGACCGGCGGGCGGTAACTGACAAAACCCTCGCCAAAGGCGCGCATCCAGAGGTGATCCTGATAAAGCTGCTGGCGACCGGTCAGGGTCCGCCACGGGATCAGCTCGTGCACGTTGGTATAGCCCGCGTTATAGCAGACCTCCTCGCTCTCGATCCCCGACCATGTGGGGCTCGAGATGATCTTGCGCGGTTGCGCCGCGATATCGCGGAAACGGATTTTCGTATGATGCGCGCCCTCGGCCAGATGGGAGTGGTGGCGGCCGGTGGGCTTTTCCAACTCCTCCCAGGCTTTCACGGCCACTTCGCCATTGGTTTCAGGCGCCAGCATCAGGATCATCTCGGCCGCGTCGATGGCGGTATCCAGCTTTGGCTGCCCCTTGGACACGCCCTCGTCCAGCACGACCCCGTTCAGGTCGCGCAGATGCTTGACCTCAACCTTGGTGTCCCAGTTGATCCCCTTGCCGCCATTGCCAAGCTTTTCCAGCAGCGGCCCGACC
>NCJR01000398.1 GCA_002282555.1 Rhodobacterales bacterium 34-62-10 | reverse complement strand
CTGACCGAGCGTGACGTTCCCGACTATCTGGACGTGGACAACTCCAAGCTGACCGCCACTTTCGTGCGCACCCCCAGCCTTGGCGATGTGCCCTATCCGGTCATCATGGAACCGAACCTGGTCGTGGAATTCTACGCCAAGAACTAAGCGGAATTCTACGCCAAGAACTAAGCGGAATTCTACGCCAAGAACCAAGTTCCTTCGCGATCCGAGACAAAGAAACCCGCCGCAGCACCTGCGGCGGGTTTTTTCATGCCGCAACCTTCCCTATCTTGCACCGATGCGGGGTCAGGGGAGTGTGTGATGACGGGTAACGTGCGGGACGGCTGGCCCATTCATGGCCGGATTGACGGGCCGGTGGTGATCATCGGCTATGGCTCGATCGGGCGGGGGACATTGCCCCTGATCCGGCGGCATTTCGACTTTGACGAAAGCCGCCTGATGGTGATCGAACCCGATCCCGTCGCTGTGGCGGAACTGGCTGCGCGCGGTATCCCGCATATGCCCATCGCCCTCACGCGCGGGAATTACCGCGCGGTGCTGGGCAGTCTGTTCGCCAGCGGCACCGGGTTTTGCGTGAACCTGTCGGTGGATACATCCTCACTCGATATCATGCGCCTGTGCCGCGAACTGGGCGTGCTCTACATCGACACGGTGGTCGAACCCTGGGAGGGGTTCTATTTCGAGACGCCGGATAACGAGGCGCGCACGAATTACGCCCTGCGTCAGGCCGTCCGGGATGAAAAGGCCGCGCATCCCGGCGGGCTGACGGCGGTGTCCTGCTGCGGGGCCAATCCGGGCATGGTCAGCTGGTTCGTCAAGGAGGCCTTGCTGCAACTGGCCACCGATTGCGGCTTTCCTGTCACCGTGCCACAGGACCGCAACGGCTGGGCGATGCTGATGCGGGATCTGGGCGTCAAGGGCGTGCATGTGGCGGAACGCGACACGCAGGCCCGCGCCGTGCCGCGTCCGCGTGGCGTATTCGTCAACACATGGTCGGTTGAAGGCTTCATCGCCGAAGGGTTCCAGCCCGCCGAACTGGGCTGGGGCACGCATGAGACATGGTTTCCCGACAATGCCTATCGCCACGACACAGGCTGCCGCGCCGCGATCTGGATCGAACGCCCCGGTGCCATCACCCGCGTGCACAGCTGGTGCCCCACGCCGGGGCCGCAATTCGGCTTTCTGGTGACGCATAACGAGGCGATCTCGATTTCCGATTACTACACTCTGGGCGATCCCGCCGCGCCCGAATACCGGCCCACCTGCCATTATGCCTATCACCCCTGCGACGACGCGGTGCTGTCGCTGCACGAGATGTTCGGGTCGGGCCGGGTGCAGGGGGCGCATCACATCCTTGGCCCCGATGAGATCGTCGAGGGCAGCGACGAATTGGGCGTGCTGCTTTACGGCCACGCGAAAAACGCCCTCTGGTATGGCTCGCGCCTGTCCAATGCCGAAGCAAAGGCACTGGCCCCCGACCAGAACGCCACCGGCTTGCAGGTGACAAGCGCGGTGCTGGCGGGCATGGTCTGGGCGCTGGAAAACCCGCGCGCCGGCATCGTCGAGACCGACGAGATGGACCACGCGCGGTGCCTTGCGGTGCAGCGGCCCTATCTTGGCCCCGTCGAGGCGCATTACACCGACTGGACCCCGCTGCAGGACCGGTGGGAACTGTTCCCCGAGGATATCGACGAACATGATCCCTGGCAGTTCCGCAATGTTCTGGCGACCTGAAGCGGCGCGCGCGTGGCGGCGGTGGGTTTGAGTATTTGGGGAACGATGAATGGGCAGGCACAGTGGCTGCGGCATCGGGTGCAGGGCCGCTTTCGCGCTTTTCTTGAGCTTGGCGCATCGCTAAGAGAGGGCGCAAGGAGAGCGCAGACATGACCCAGATCCAGCCGCAACCCGGCATCATGCAGATCGA
>NCJR01000397.1 GCA_002282555.1 Rhodobacterales bacterium 34-62-10 | reverse complement strand
CTTTACCGGCACCCGGTGGTGTTGTTCGGTCTGGGGCCGGCCTATCTGTTTCTGGTGCAGAACCGTATCCCTTACGGCCTGACCTCGGCCGGATGGGTGTATTGGGTCAGTGCCATGGGCACTAATCTGGCGACACTGGCGTTTCTGGCGGCGCTTTATGCCTATGCCGGTTGGGCGCCGATTCTGTTGATTTTCCTGCCCAGCGTCATGGTTGCTGCGACCATCGGGATGTGGCTGTTCTATATCCAGCACCAGTTCGAGGATACCTATTGGGAAGGCGACAGCGACTGGCAGATCCATGATGCCGCATTGCACGGGTCGTCGCATTACGACCTGCCGCCACTGGCGCGCTGGTTCACGGCGAATATCGGGATTCACCATGTGCATCACCTTTATGCGCGTATCCCCTATTACAAGCTGCCGCAGGTGTTGCGCGATCATGGCGAGCTGGCGCAGGCGCAGCGGCTTGGGTTCCGGGAGAGCCTGTCCTGCGTGAAGTTCCATCTGTGGGATGAGCAGCAGCGGCGTCTGATTTCGTTCAAGGCGGAGCGGGCGCTGGCTGCGTGATCCGCTGCGGTCGCGCCTGAGGCGCGGTCGGATGGATATTTGAGGCAAGAAGAAAAGCAAAAGGCGCGTCCCGGATCAGGGCGCGCCTTTTGTCATTGTGGATGCTGGGTGGGATCGGATCAAAGCTCGCGGTAGCGTTTTTCCTGTCGCGCGGTCCAGAGCACGGTCACATCGAAGCCGGTGTCGGTCTGCACCTCCTCCTCGACCACGCCCTGATCGTGCAGCCATGCGCGGCGGCGGCCTTCAGCGAAGGGCAGGCTGAGGGTGGTGATATGCTTGGCCCATTCCAGCTTGCGGGTGATCTGATCCAGTAGGCTGTCCAGCCCCTCGCCGGTGATGGCCGAGATCGCGCAGGTATCGTCCTGCCGGGCGACGCTGGCGAGGGTGGCATCGTGTTCGGCGGGGTCCAGACGGTCGATCTTGTTCCAGACCTCGATCATCGGGGTCGTGTCCTTGACGCCGAGCGAGGCCAGGATGTCATGCACGTCGCGGGCCTGCGAGACGGTGTCGGGGTGGCTGATGTCGCGGACATGGATGATGAGTTGCGCGCCCAGCACCTCCTCGAGCGTGGCGCGGAAGGCGGCGACCAGTTCGGTGGGCAGATCGGAGATGAAGCCCACGGTGTCCGACAGGATGATCTCGGGCCCGTTATCGGGCAGCGAGACCCGGCGCATGGTGGGATCGAGCGTGGCGAAGAGCATGTCCTTGACCAGCACATCGGCACCGGTGAGCCGGTTGAAGAGCGTGGATTTTCCGGCATTGGTATAGCCCACGAGGGCCACGACCGGAAAGGGCACCTTGGCGCGGGCGGCGCGGTGCAGGCTGCGGGTTTTCACGACCTTGTCGAGTTGGCGGCGCAGGCGGACAAGCTGTTCGTCGATGGCGCGGCGGTCAGCCTCGATCTGGGTCTCGCCGGGGCCTCCGACGAAGCCAAGCCCGCCACGCTGCCGTTCAAGGTGGGTCCAGGCGCGGACAAGGCGCGTGCGTTGATAGCTGAGGGCGGCCATTTCCACCTGCAGCACGCCTTCATTGGTGCGGGCGCGGTCGGAGAAAATCTCGAGGATCAGGCCGGTGCGGTCCAGAAGTTTGACCTTCCATTCCTTTTCCAGGTTGCGCTGCTGCACGGGGGTCACGGGGCCGTCGACCAGCACCAGTTCCACCTCGGCGGCTTTCATCTTGTCCTTGAGTTCTGCGATCTTGCCCTTGCCGAACAGCATGCCGGGATGCGGGCGTTGCAGGCGCACGACATCGGCCCCCACGACCTCAAGATCGGGGAGAGCGGCGGCGAGGGCCACGGCTTCCTCGAGCTTGTGCTCGGGGGTGCGGCGGTCCTGGTCGGATTTGAGTTCGGGATGCAGCACCCAGG
>NCJR01000396.1 GCA_002282555.1 Rhodobacterales bacterium 34-62-10 | reverse complement strand
CAGCGTGCTTGCCGCCGTTCTGACCTTCGTGTTTTTCGAGGTTCTGCCGACCTTCCCCGTTGGCGTATCAGAGGTGCATTTCATCCTTGGTTCGACCCTTTTCCTGATCCTTGGCGCGGGGCCGTCAGCCATCGGTCTGGCACTGGGTCTGCTAATCCAAGGCATGTTCTTCTCGCCCTCCGACCTGCCGCAATTCGCAATGAACATCACCACGCTGCTGGTGCCGCTCTTCGCGCTAACCGCTATGGCGCGCCGGATTATCGCGCCGGACACCGCCTATGTTGACCTGAAATACAGCCAGGTTCTGGCACTGTCGGTCTGCTATCAGGGCGGCGTTGTAGCATGGGTGGCTTTCTGGGCGATCTACGGCATGGGCAGCGAAGCGCTGGCGCCGGTTGGTACCTTCGCGATTGCCTATATGGCTGTCATCATCCTCGAGCCGTTGGCCGATCTGGCCGTGCTCGCGGGTGCGAAAGCTCTGCGTGGCAAGACACCGTCCGCACTGGTCACACCGCGCCTTTACAGCGCGTCCTGATCTGACAAAACTGTCGAACATGGCGCGGTCCCTGATAGGGTCGCGCCTTTTTGCGACGAGGCGACGATGATCACCGTATCCCTGATCGGTATCGGTACCGGCAATCCCGATCACGTCACAGCACAAGCGGTGAGGGCCATGAACTTGGCGGATCTGATCCTCATTCCGCTCAAAGGCGATGACAAGGCGGATCTTGCCGGTCTGCGTCAGGCGATCTGCGAAAGCTGCGTCACGAATCCCGCGACGCGAATCGAAGGGTTTGATCTGCCCGTGCGCGACCGGGCCACGCCCGATTATCTGACACGCGTGAACGACTGGCATGATGCGATTGCGGCCGTCTGGCGCGACCGGATCAACGCGCATCTGGAGCAGGGCGGCGGGCCGCGTGTCGCACTTCTGGTCTGGGGTGATCCCTCGCTCTATGACAGTACACTGCGGATCGCGGCACGTGTGGGCCGCGATATACCCATAATGCTAGATGTTATTCCCGGGCTGACCTCAATCCAGGTGCTTTGTGCCGCACATGCGATCCCGTTAAACGAACTGGGCGCGTCCGTAATGATCACGACAGGGCGGCAGCTGCGAGACGGTGGCTGGCCAGACGGGCCTGGCACGGTTGTGGTCATGCTCGATGCAGGCGGTGCCTTCACGTCGCTGTATATGCCACACTACCATATCTGGTGGGGCGCTTACGCGCGCGCAGGCCAAAGCTGCGCATGGTTGGATCATGGACATTTACATCCTGCGCCGGATCCCTACGACGCCAGTATAAGGAAGGTTGCGATGACTCCCGCCGCTGGCGTCGCTGGATCTGCTACAATCTGCAAGCACCCATACGGCTGCCAGTTTTCGCCGCTCAACGCGCTGAGCAGATCCGCAAGATCTTTCAGCCAGGCCGCTTACTATGATCCCACCTTCTTTGACCAACGACCCGAACGGTTGATAAAATATACATAATAAACCTTATGCGTATCCTTAATATGTAGCCGCAAAGTTAAAATGTCACCTATGAGCAATTCAGGAATGTCACTCTCCCCGGAAAGGCGGAGGGAGATTGGGCATGGGATGGGTGATGATGAGCGAGCGCGAGTTGAATCGCATTGAGGTGCTGGCACAGATTGATGATGTCCGCCTGACTGTCGAGAATGGCGCGAACATGCTGGGCCTGACCCGGCGCCAGGTCTTCAGACTTCTGAAGCGATACCGATCGGATGGCGCCGCGGCGATCCGGCACAAGGCACGCGGCAAGCCTCCAAACAATTGCATTCACAAGGCGAAGCGCGCTTACGCGCTGACCCTCATCAAAGAGAACTACGCGGATTTCGGTCCAACGCTGGCGGCTGAGATGCTGGCGGAACAACACGGGTTCAAGGTCTCGCGCGAGACGGTCCGCAAATGGATGGTCGAGGATGGGCTCTGGCTGTCACGCAAGCAGCGCCGAACATTTCACCAGCCGCGCCTGCGCCGGGAATGTTTCGGCGAGCTGATCCAGATCGACGGTTCCGAGCACCGCTGGTTTGAGGATCGGGGCGATCCCTGCACCCTGCTCGTCTTCATCGACGATGCGACCAGCACGCTGATGGAACTCCGCTTTGTGCCATCGGAAAGCACGTTTTCCTATTTCGACGCGCTGGAAAGCTATCTGCGCAACCATGGCCGTCCGGTGGCCTTCTATAGCGACAAGCACACGGTCTTCCGTGTTCCGAAGCCCAGCCAGCACATGACCGGCATGACCCAATTCGGCCGCGCGCTGGCAGAGTTGAACATCGAGATTCTGTGCGCCAATTCGAGCCAGGCCAAGGGCCGCGTCGAACGTGCCAACCGCACGCTGCAAGACCGGCTGGTGAAGGAACTCCGGCTGGCCGACATCTCGGATATGGTGGCGGGCAATGCTTTCCTTCCCCGCTTCATGGAGCGCTATAACGCCAAGTTCGCGAAGGCGCCGGCGCGCCCGGACAATCTGCATCGCGCGCTGAACATCGAACCGGATCGCCTGGCCGAGGTCTTCTGCCTGCGCGACAAGCGCAATGTCACAAAGGATCTGACCTTGAAGTATGACAGCAAGCGCATCCGGCTCGAGGTCAACGATCTGACGCGCGGCCTCGTCGGCAAATATGTCGATACCTACGAATACGCGGACGGGCGCATTCAGGTCCGTGTCAAGGGCGTTGCCCTGCCCCACACGGTGTTCGATCCACACCAGCAGCGCGTGACGCATGCCGCGATCACAGAGAACAAACGCCTGAGCGCGGTATTGGCGCACATCAAGCAAGAACAGGAAACGACGCCACCAAAACCAAAGGTCAAACCGGAGAGCGCGCGCAACGGCTATAAAAAGACTGGCCGGAAATCGCCGGGAAGGCCTTCGAAACTCGACGCCTACTACGCCCGTAAACGCGCCGAGCGAGAAGCCCGCACAGCCAGCCAGGGCTGCGATATATGAGGTCTCCGCCCTGTCAGGCTGCGCTACCGTCAGCGCCTATTGGTGACATTTCTGCTTTGCAAACCAAGTGACATTTCTACTTGGTTGCAACAAGCCGTCGCTTTGCCGCCTGCCGCCTGCCGCATGTTCGTGACTGCGGACTATTGCTTGATCCGGCGCAGGACGACGTTGGTTTGCGCGCTGG